>URAQ01000201.1 GCA_900545875.1 uncultured Collinsella sp. | reverse complement strand
CCCTGCCACAGATACTCGTTGCCGTTGAGGGCAAGGCTCGTGAGCTGGGCGCCCATGGAATCGATGGCCGCGGTGAGGCCGCCGCGCTTGATGGTAGTGACGGTAGACATGCTACTTCCTCCAAAAGTAAACAATAGTGTCGAGGGCTATTGTCCCACTCTTGGCGACACGGAGAGGCGGCAGGCGCAGTTATTGAGCGATTGCGTAAAGGTCGAACCCGCCCTGCGGTGTGCTGTCGACCGTATCGGGCGCCTGCGAGTTAAAGCTCACGGGGACCATACGCTTTGAGGCGCGGAAGCGCGTGCCATCGGTGGCGACGGGCGGCTCGTCGACCGTGAGCTCGTAGTCGCCGGGCTTGAGTTCGATGCCGTCGCCAGCGGAGTTGACATATTGATACTCGTCAATCGCCTGCCCCCTGAGCGTGCGGCCCACGATGTGGATGAGCATCTGACTATCGCCGCGGGCGGTGTCCCATGTCGCACCGTCCTTGACCTCGACCGACACATGCACCGAGCGCGTGCGGCTGAGCGATTGCTCGACAGACATCTCGACCTTGGCGGCATCTTTGCGCTGTTGCTCCACATGGCTCCAGACATTTCCGATCGCCGAGCAAGCGATGACGCCGGCCATGAAGGCGATGAGGATGGGACCGAGCGGAGAGCGGCGGCCCGCGACTTCCTCGCGAGCCAGGTCGGGGCGATGCGTGGGCGCAGGCGCCTGAGCACCCTGCGCGGGCACGTCGAGTATGCTGAAGGATGCCGTGCTGCCGGGGTCGATGTTATGGCGCGGCTGCGGGGTCTTGGCCGGCGAGATGGACATGTCCGCCGGCTCACCGAGTGTGGCCGTGGCATCGGCCTTAGCCTCGTCGGCCTCGGCCTGGGCCCAGGCCTGTTCAAAGGTTAGGGGTTCGGCGGAGTTGGAAGCGGCGTCCGTCTCGAAGGCATCGTTGCCGGTCTCGTCCTCGTCGCTCGACACGTCACGCGGCGCGGGTTCGTCCCACTCCTCGTCCGGAGCCTCGCCCTCGCTATACCACCATTCAAAGTCATCGATATCCATACGGGGCGCCCCTTAGGCCTCGCAAATAAACACTTGCTAGCCTTATACCCCCAGACGGCGCCGGAGCTCGCCGGCGCAGACAGGAAAACCATCACAACGTTCGACGCTTTTCCTCGATTTCGAGATTTTCGCCGAATGTTGTGACGGTTTGGATGCGACAAAGGGACTGTCTTTTTTACATAGCGAGGACCGTACGGATGGATGGGTCGCTGAGGGCCTCGCGGAGCCAGGGGGCCAGCTGCTCGGGGTGACTCTGCAGATAGCCGTCGAGCTCGGACGGAGCCACGCGGCGCACCTCCGAGATCTCCTCTTGGTTGATATGCAGCTCGCCCGGCTCAACATGGGCAAGGTAGACCTCGCACCATTCGCACTCGCAGCGACCGTCGCCGTGGTCCTCACGGTACGCCACGTGTCCGAGGTGCTCGAGCTGATCGGGCTCGCGCGTAATGCCGAGCTCTTCGTTGATGCGGCGCGCCGTGGCGGCCGCGACGTCTTCCCCGGGGAGCGGATGGCCGGCGCAGCTATCGGCCAGCACCCCGCCCCACAGGCGCTTGAGCGGACTGCGGCGACAGAGCAGCAGGCGCGCGTCTTCGCCCCGGCCCTCGACCAAAAGCGTCAGAAATGCCTGATGCAGGATGCCCTCACCAGCATGGGCCTCGATGCGGTCGACGGGGCCAAGCGCCTCGCCGGTCGCAGCATCGACCGCCACGACCTCGGCGCCCGCACCGCCCTCATCCCAGCCGGCGCGCAGAATGCGGGCTGCGGCTTCCTCGAGCGCGGCGATGAGCTCCTTGGTGGTGTCGAGCACGCGCTGCAGGTCGTCACCGCTCGCTTGTTCAACATGAAAACCCGTGCTTGCAACTACCGGCACGCCAAAGCGCGTGGCCAGCGCCGCCGCGATATCGTGCGCCGGGATCTCGTCTCGATGGCACGGAACGGCCAGGATGCTCACCGTTGCCGTACGGCCGGGCTCGGGGCGCGGAATGGCCTGCGCCGTGGCGCCCAGGTGCGCAAACTCCGGCGAGCAGGCGTACACCGCCATGCCTCGCGGCGTCACCGTCAGCTGGGCCTCGAGCGCAAACTTGCCCTCGCCCACTGCAACCTTTGTCGTGTGCATACCCATGGGATCTCCTGCCGCCCGCGATGTACCTGAGACCATCTTCGCCTGTATTGCGACTATACAGGCAAGCCCTCCATGTGACAAAGGGACTGCCCCTTTGTCACATTCTGTTAGAGTTGCAGGAAGTGAATCCCGCTTATTCATGCGACATTGGAGTGACAACCTTGACCGCCGCAACCACGCCTAAAAGTAAGCCAACCGCCGCCGCGCTTTCACCTGCGCGCACCAATCTTTGCCTGGCGCTGCTCGTGTTGTTAGGTTTTTCGCTCGGCTGCTCGGAGTTCGTGGTCATCGGCATCGAGAGCGACCTGGCGACGGAGCTCGGCATATCGCTTGCCACCGCAGGCCAGCTCATCAGCGTGTTTGCGCTCGTCTACGCTATCGCGACGCCGGTGCTCGCGCTCAGCACGGGGCGCTTCCGTCGTTACCAGCTGCTCGTGTGCTATAGCGTCGTCTTTGTGCTCGGCAACCTGGTCATGGCGTTGGCTCCCAACTTCCAGGTGCTGTTTATCTCACGCATTGTCCTGGGCTCTGTCTCGGGTGCGCTGCTCGCCGTGGGCGTGACGTACATCCCTGAGCTGCTATCCCCGCAGCAAACCTCACTTGCCATCTCGGTCGTGTACGGCGCGTTTTCCGTGGCGATGGTCTTTGTGACCTCGATTGGCAAGTTTGTGGCCGACACACTCGATTGGCACGTGGCCATGTACGGCACGCTGACCTTTGCCGTTTTGATCTGTAGCGCGCTCGTGGCGTTTACGCCTCGCGCCGGGCAGACCGATGAGCCCGCCACCTTCCGCGAGCAGGCGGGGCTACTACGCGAGCCGAGTATCATCACCGGCATGCTCATCTTCTTGTTTGGCGTGGGCTCGGTCTACGTATTCTACGGCTACGTGACGCCTTATCTGGAGCAGGTGCTGGGCATGGATACCGTTCAGGCGAGCACCACACTTATGGCCTATGGCGTGTTCTGCCTGATCTCGAACATCCTGGGCGGATGGATCGATGCGCGTTTTGGCATGAAGGCGCTGCTGGTTACGTTTGTGCTGCAGGCGGCGGCACTGCTCGGGCTGTTTGCCGTGGGCGCCGCCATGCCGCTCGCGCTGGTCTTTGTCTTTAGCCTGGCGATGCTCATGTACCTGTTCTCGGTGTCGTGCATCACGCACTTTATGGACGTGGCACGCAGCCGCCATCCCAAGTCGATGGTACTCGCAAGTTCGGTTGAGCCCATGGCGTTTAACGTCGGCATCTCGTTTGGCACCGCAGTGGGCGGCGCCGTGGTAAGCGGAGTTGGCATTGCATATGTAGGCGCGGTCGGTGCCGTGTTCTCGCTTGTGGCCTGGGCGCTCACGCTGGTGACGATTAAGTTGGCTCGCTGGGAGCGCCGTCGTCAATCAGCACAGCCCCGGATGCAGGCATAGGGGCGAACATAGCCCAAGGTGGCGAGCAACCGGTGAAAACCGTCCCATACGAGTAGTGTTTATCCGCCTGCAAGCTCCAGCAGTGCAATTTCGTGTACTTCAGATACACACTTTTCCACTATTTCGTGTATTCAAAGTACATGAAATCGTACTAAACTATGTATCTGAAGTACACGAAATTGGAAAGGCGGCCCCATGCGCAGATCAATCGAATCCGTTATCGAATCATGGGCGACAAAGGACGCGTCG
>URAQ01000200.1 GCA_900545875.1 uncultured Collinsella sp. | reverse complement strand
ACGTTAGAATAGATAAGACTATGCTCGTTTTGGCAGATAGGAGCGCAAGGATGGCGATCACGCCCGCAGAAATCGCGGAAACCCGCGGCATGGTTGAGGAGCAGAACCTCGACATCAGGACCATCACCATGGGTGTTTCGCTCATGGGTTGCGGCGACGAGAACCTCGACCGCATGTGCACGAAGATCTACGACCACGTGACGCACACGGCTGAGCACCTGGTCGAGACCGCCGAGAACCTCGAGCGCGAGTACGGTATCCCCATCGTCAACAAGCGCGTCTCCGTCACCCCGGTGGCGCAGATCGCCGCGTGCTGCAAGGATGAGGACCTCACCCCCATCGCGCATGCCCTCGACCGCGCGGCCGAGACGCTCGGCATCGATTACCTGGGTGGCTTCTCCGCACTCGTTCAGAAGGGCATCGGCGACGCCGACCGCCGCGTCATCCAGTCCATCCCGCAGGCGCTCGCCACCACGAGCCGCGTCTGCTCCAGCGTCAACGTCGCCAGTCTGCGTGCCGGCATCAACATGGACGCCGTACTCATGGCTGCGCAGACCATCATCGACGCCGCTAAGCTCACGGCCGACCAGGACTCCGTCGGCGCTTCCAAGTTTGTCTGCTTTGCCAATATGGTCGAGGACTCCCCGTTTATGGCGGGCGCCGTCCACGGCGGTGGAGAGGCCGACGCCGTCATCAACGTAGGCGTTTCGGGCCCCGGCGTTATGGCCGCAGCCCTGGAGACGCTGCCCGATTCCGCATCGATGATGGAAGTCGCCGAAAAGATTAAGCAGACCGCCTTTAAGATCACCCGCGCCGGGGAGCTCATGAGCCGCGAGGCCGCCCATCGCCTGGGTGTCGAGAAGGGCATTGTCGACCTGTCGCTGGCTCCCACGCCTGCCATCGGCGACTCCGTTGCCCGCATCCTCGAGATCATCGGTGTTGGCACCTGCGGTGGCCCGGGCACGACCTGCGCGCTCGCCATGCTCAACGATGCCGTCAAGAAGGGCGGCGTCATGGCCAGCTCCAGCGTGGGTGGTCTCTCCGGCGCCTTTATCCCCGTGTCCGAGGATGCCGGCATGATCGCCGCCGTCGAGGCCGGCGCGCTTTCGCTCGAGAAGCTCGAGGCCATGACCTGCGTGTGCTCCGTCGGCCTGGACATGATCGCCATCCCCGGCGACACCCCGGTCGAGACCATCGCCGGCATCATCGCCGACGAGATGGCTATCGGCGTCATCAACAACAAAACCACGGCCGTCCGCGTGATTCCCGCCATTGGCAAGGGCGTGGGCGACTGCGTCGAGTACGGCGGCCTGTTTGGCCGTGCGCCCATCATGCCGGTGAACCCCAACGCCGGCACCGTGCTTGCCCACCGTGGTGGACGCTTCCCGGCACCGCTGAACTCGCTGAAGAACTAGCTGAGGGGTTCGGGCGAGGAGCCCCGCCGCCGGGCGGCAGACATATAAGGTCGCCTGCTCGGACAGTCCTGACTCGCACGGAGAGCACATTAAGTGCTCTCCGGCTCGTGCGGAACTCGCGATCGACCTTATATATTTGCCCTCCCCGGGGCTCACGCACAACGGGACCTCAGTTGGGTTCTATCCCTTTGGCAGTCGCTTCGCTTCTGCCCTACTTTGCTGGTATGGCGGTTTGGCGTTGGATCGGTTCTTTCTGATATATGCTGGTTGCGGCTCTTCTTTTGGGAGGAGTCGCTTTTTTGTTGTGAGGGGGATGGCCCGTGGCTGATGGTGTAATTCAATCTGAGCTGCTTTCTGCGGATTGGAATGGCGAATGGATGCGCTTGCAGGCTGGTCGGCGGCGAGCTGATGACTCTTTTGAGTGGGATAAGCGGGCTCGGCATTTTCGGCCGCTTGAGACTGCTTCGTATGCTCGGGATTTTATGAAGCTGTTAGCGCTTGAGCCTGGTGAGTCGGTGCTTGATATGGGGTGTGGGGCTGGGTCGATTGCTATTCCGCTTGCGCAAGACGGGCATCCTGTGATTGCTGCTGACTTTTCCCCTGCCATGTTGGGCACGCTTGATGCTGGCATTGAGTACTATGGGCTCGAGGATCGCATTACACCGCTTGAGCTTGCTTGGGATGATGACTGGGATTTGGTTGGACCGGTCGCGAAAGCGGTAGATGTTGCCTTTGCCAGTCGCTCTGTCACCACGACCAACCTAAAAGGCGCGCTTGCCAAGCTTGATCGAACGGCTCGTCGGCGTTGTGCTGTCACGATGGTCGCCAACTCCAGCCCGCGCTATGACCTGCACCTGATGAATGCCATCGGTGCCTCGGTTACCTGCAGTAATGGCTTTGTGTATGCCTTCAATATCCTCATTCAGATGGGTGCCCTGCCGCAGGTTACGTACTTTGAATCGCCTCGTCGCGATACCTTCGATAGCCTTGAGGCGGGCGTGGCGGACTTCTCCCGCATGCTCGAGCACGGTAACGAGGATAAGATTGACCGTCTGCGCGACTACGTCGCTCAGCATATGATTGAGAATCCCCATGCCGGCGAGCCAGGGTCCAAGGGCGTGCCGCAGGGGCGCTACATGCTCGACCACGTTCGCAAGGTCCGTTGGGCGTTTATTGCATGGGAGCCGGTCCCTTCGGGCAGTCCATAGACCGCTTTCGGCCGCCGTACACGTCCGTCTGTAACCCGCGCTGTTCTCCCGCTCGGCATCCGCATTCTTTTTGAACTGGGCAAACACGCCCCACACCGCGCCGTTCCTGCGCTATCGTGGGACAGCTCACGTAGATTAAGGCCCCATCGCGGGGCGCCCCATAACATAGAAAGCGAGAACCCATGGCACTGACAGGAGCCCAGGTCAAGCAGCTTCGCAGCATGGCCCATCACCTCAACCCCGCCATCATCATCGGCAAGTCCGACATCAACGAGGGCACCGTCGAGCAGACGGTCGCCTACCTGGAGAAGCACGAGCTCGTTAAGTGCTCCGTACTCGACGGTTCCAGCCTTTCCGCCCGCGAGGCCGCCGAAGAGCTCGCCGACCGCTGCCATGCCGAGGTCGTCCAGGTTATCGGCCGCAAGTTCTCGCTGTATCGCGAGTCCTCGCGCAAGGACATCGAGAAGATTAAGCTCGTCTAAGAGCCAACGATCCGGCGAGCCAATATACATCAAACTTGCGAGCGTCCAAGCAATTCGGACGCTCATTTTTTATCGCTCGACGAGCACGCGGTTAAGCCTGCCCTCCACCAAGCGCTCGTACAGACGCCGCGTCTCGGGCTCGGGCACGCCATTGACCTGCTCCCTCAGGTGATGCATATGCCCACTGTACAGCTCGACGATATCGCGTCGTCGCCCCGCCGCACCGTAGACGCGCATAGCGCAACGCACCATGTCCTCGCGCGCCGTCTCTTGCCGCAGCCCCGACTCCACCAGCCATACCGCCGACTGCAGGTCGTTTTCTTCTAGGGCGGCGTTCGCGCCCCGAATCATGCAGTCGATATACTTCGATTCCATAATGCGCCTCATACGCAAAAAGTAGGTGGGATTACAGCCATTGGGAACATACAACGGGCCGGCGTAGAGCTGCTCGATCTTAAGGCACAGCTCAATCAGATGAGGTCCGCGCGCACCCGTGCGATTTCCCAAAACTTCGCGGCTTATCTGATCAAACAACCGCACGTCGGTCTTGACGTAATCGCCGTTAAGCCCAATGCACTCGTTTTGGATCAGCACACACGACTTGCCGTCCGGTGTCGGCCCCAAGGCCGAACGCAGGCGCGATATCGTCGAGTACAGATTGTTACGAGCGCTATTGAACTCGGCATGGGGCCACAGCTCCATGGCCAGCGTCTCGCGGTCGACCAGTGCATCCATGCCCAG
>URAQ01000199.1 GCA_900545875.1 uncultured Collinsella sp. | reverse complement strand
AAAAGCAGGCCAAGCAGCTGGGCGGCCAGACCGATTCGCTCGACCCAGTCGGCGGAGATGCGCTGCGTATCGATCGCGAGGCGTTGGCCGAGCTTATGCGCGATGACACGGTCGCAAAGGGAGGTCGATAAGCCATGTCGCTCGTTCTGGATATCAAAAAGCGCTATCCCGGCTTTACTCTCGACATTCAGCTCGAGGCTGGCGAGGAGCGCGTGGCGCTGCTGGGTGCCTCGGGTTGTGGCAAGAGCTGTACGCTGCGCTGCATTGCCGGCGTGGAGACGCCCGACGAGGGCAAGATCGTCGTCAACGGTGTGACCTTTTTTGACTCGTCGGCGGGCATCAACCTGTCGCCCCAGGAGCGCAAATGCGCCCTGCTGTTCCAAAACTATCAGCTCTTTCCCAACATGACGGTGGCCGATAACGTATGCGCCGGTGTAAAGGATGCGGGCGACGCCGTGGCGCGCAAAAGGCTGGCCGAGCGCTATCTGGGCATTTTCGGTCTAGCCGATTTTGCCGACCGCTACCCCGCGCGACTCTCGGGCGGGCAGCAGCAACGCGTGGCGCTTGCCCGTATGGTGGCGGCGCATCCGGGCATTTTTATGTTCGACGAGCCCATGAGCGCGCTCGATGCGTATCTCAAGAGCGCGCTTGAGCAAAACATGCTCGACCTGTTCGATGTATGCAACCGCACCGTGCTCTACGTGAGCCACGACATCGACGAAGCGTGCCGCCTGTGCCAGCGCATCTGCGTGATGCACGACGGGCATGTTGAGGAGATCGGCTCCGTCGAGGACGTGGTCCGCCGTCCGCAGACGCTGGCGGCGCTGCGCCTGACGGGCTGCAAGAACACAAGCCGGGCGCGCAAGATCGGGTCTCAGGAAGTTGAAGCCCTGGACTGGGGCATGACCTTTAACGTGGGCCATGAGGTTCCCGATAACGTGACGTACCTCGGTATTCGTGCGAGCTACTTCCATGTTGACAATCGCGCGGAGCGCGGTCGCAACAGCTACGATTTGCACGTGGCCCGTGTGAGCGATTCGCGCTTTGAGCGGCTGGTGCTGCTGGACGTGCCGCGTGCTGATGCGCCCACGCGTCTGCAGTGGAAGGTGAATAAGGTGAGTGTACCCGTGGAAGAGCTGCCGCAGGCGGGTGAGACTCTGCGCATGCATTTTGATGCAAGCAGGATTCATCTCGTTTGCCGATAATGCGGGTGCGATGCGGTCGAGGAGGTAGTCCTCGACCGCTTTGTTTTCACTTCGCCGTTCGCCGATTTCTACATGACTAAACCTTATCAGTCTGATAATTAATTATCAGACAGCGAGATGCTCACATCCCAACGTTGTCGTACGCGTGTCGACGGTGTTCGTCTTGACGACAACCGTTGATATAGTTACCTTCGACGAGAAAAGGAGGGCGCGCCGATGCTGCAGAAGACATATTCGCGTCGCGTTGCCGCGCGCGCCCTGTATATGGCTCGGAGTCGCATATGAGCAGGTATGTTCACGGCTCCGGGAGAGACGACGCACAACTAAATAATCGACCGCAAAGCAGGTTCCCTAAAATTCCGGGTTTGAGCACGGCCGGGCAATCGCCGTCCGTCGTGCAGCAATACCGTAGCTATCCGTATTTGGTTCGAGAGGGGAACCGTCATGGCTGAAGAATTTGATTTCCATCCGATGTGGGAGAGCCTCGGCATGAATCTTGCCGACCACGATATGCTGCTGGGCGCCGTGGGCCAGATGTACGGCGATATGTTCCTGACGCAGAACAATCGCCCCAAGTCCACGTCCTACCTGGACTTTGTGGCCACCAACATCCACAGTGGCCGTATTAAGGAGATGCTCGACAAGAAGGAGGCTGGCGAGGCCACCAAGATCGTCGGTTCGTTCTGCGTGTACGTTCCCGAGGAGATTGTACTTGCCTGTGACGGCATTCCCGTGGGTCTGTGCTCGGGTGCCGATTGGGCAACCGATAAGGTTGAGGAGCACCTGCCACGCAACACTTGTCCGCTCATCAAGAGCTTTGCCGGCTTTAAGCTGGGCGAGGTCTGCCCCTACATTGAGTCGAGTGACCTGGTGGTAGGCGAGAACACCTGCGATGGCAAGAAGAAGGCCTACGAGTTCTTTGCCACGCAAAAGAACATGTACGTTATGGATATTCCCAACGTGCACGATGAGTCGACGCTCGTGACTTGGAAGGCCGAGGTCAAAAAGCTCGCCGCCAAGATCGAGGAGGAGTGTGGCGTTACGATTACGCCTGAGCGTCTGAAGGCCGCTATCCACGCCGTCAATGAGAAGCGTCGCGCCCTGCAGCGCCTCGCTGCCACGCGCGCTGCCGACCCAGCGCCCATCAGCGGTCTCGACAGCCTGCTGACCGTTCAAGCCGCCTTTATGGATGACACGCCGCGCTTGACCGGCGCCATCAACGACATGGCCGCCGAGTGCGAGCAGCGTGTCGAGGCCGGCGAGGGCGTGGCGCCCAAGGGGACCAAGCGCATCCTGTACACCGGCACGCCCATGGCCGTGCCCAACTGGAAGCTGTTCAACCTCATTGAGAAGGCCGGCGGCGTTGTGGTAGGCGAGGAGTCCTGCACGGGCTCGCGCTACTACAAGGATTTGGTCGACGAGTCCGGCGAGACGGTCGACGAGATGCTCGACGCCATCGCCGAGCGCTACTTTAAGATCAACTGCGCCGTCTTTACGCCCAACGACCAGCGTATGAAGGACATTGTCCAGATGGCCAAGGACCTGCATGTCGACGGTATCGTCGACGTGGCCTTGCAGTTCTGCACGCTCTACGAGATGGAGTCGTTTGCCGTGGAGAAGGCCGCCGAGGAGGCGGGCATTCCGTTTATGCACATCACGACCGACTACGCCGGCGAGGACGCCGGTCAACTGCAAACCAGGATTGAGGCTTTCTTGGAAACCATTTAGGACTATCCGTCCCGGTGGCTTCTCCAGGCACCCGATCTTGCCGTTCAAACCGTCGCTTGCGTGCCAAAGTACGCGGCGCGTCTCTTTCACGGCAACCTCGGGCACCTGGGAAAGCCGTTTCCTTGGTTGGTTAAAAGGTTTAGGAGTTATATGTCGGAAAATATTGAGCAGCCGTTGCCCAGCACGTTTGAGGAGTTCAACGAGCAGCGCAAGGCGGCGTTTATTCGCGTTAAGGATTACAAGCAGGCGGGTAATCGCCTGGTCGGCTTTTTGTGCAGCTATACGCCGCTCGAGATTATCGATGCCGCGGGGGCTGCGAGTGTCGCTCTGTGCGGTACGTCCGATGAGGTGATTCCCGAGGCCGAGAAGGTGCTGCCGGCAAACCTCTGCCCGCTCATCAAGTCGACCTACGGCTTTGCCTACTCGCAAAAGTGCCCGTTTACGTACTTTAGCGACATGATCATCGGTGAGACCACCTGCGACGGCAAGAAGAAGATGTACGAGCTACTCAACGAGCTCAAGCGCACGCACATTCTGCATCTTCCGCAGGGCCGCGACCGCGCCTACGAGCGCGAGGGCTGGTACGAGGAGTGCCGCCTGCTCAAGGAGGAGCTCGAGGGCTTCTACGGCATCACGATTACCGACGATGACCTGCGCGCTGCCGTCCGTCGTCGCAACCGCTTGCGTGCGGCCCAGCTCGAGATGTTTGCGCTGCAGGCCAACCAGCCGGCGGCCATGAGCGGCGTCGACCTGATGAGCACCATGTTTGCCGGTACGTTTAGTTTTGATATCGAGGCCTATACGCAGCAGCTGGAGCAAAAGGTTGCCAAGCTGCGCGAGGCCTACGACGCGGGCGAGCGCCCGGTTGCGGCGGATGCCAAGCGCATTCTGATCACCGGCTGCCCGGTGGGCGGTGTGATCAACAAGATCGGTCGCACCATAGAGTC
>URAQ01000198.1 GCA_900545875.1 uncultured Collinsella sp. | reverse complement strand
GCAGAGCTGGAGGCCGCCGGCGCCGACTACGTGGTGGACACCCAAGACGAACTCGCCAAGCTGGTGCTGGGCGAGTAACGAGAGACACCGCTTAACGCAGCTGCGACAATTCTTCCACGCGGAAAGCGCATCCCGTTTTGGAGCTCCGGAATGGGGTGCGCTTTCCGTTTGAGGCGCGTCAGGGAAACCGCATCCCGTTTCAGAGCAATATTCCGGGTCGCGCTTTCCGCTACCCGACCCATCTGGAAACCGCAACCCATTATTCGCCCAAAAACCGGCTCGCATTTTCCCGAGCATTCGATGCAGCGCTGGTGCAAGGAGTGTCCCCAACTGCCGGCAGAAAAGGAACGTCCCCAAGTGCCGCCCCAATGACTACCATGGCAATGCCGCAGGTAGAGGACGGACAGCGAGCGACGTCCAGGACGAACAAGTTGGCATGAAAAAGGCGAGGCATAGACCTTCTGGTCATGTCTCGCCTTTTGAATGACAAATTGTCGTCCTGGGCGGCGCGCAGCGTCGAGCAGTTGCGGCGTTTGGTAAAACGCCGCAACTCCCTAGCTCATCATGGCATTCATCATCTCGTTGGTTGCGGAATCGTCAGCAGACCACTCGCCGTCGTCATTGCAGGAGTACTTGAAGGTGACCTTGGTGTCCTTGGTCTTAGCAGCCTTGGTCACATCGACCATAACCTGACCGGCCATCTTGTACAGCTCGTCATCGGAAGGCATCGAATCGAGCACGGCGACCTTCTCCTGGTACTGGGTGGCAAAATCCTCAACGATCTGGTTCATGGACTTGCAGGTAATGGTGACCTCGGCAGTTGCGGTGCCCTTGTCCTCGTCGACCGTCACGTCGCCGATCTTGTAGTCAAAGCCTTCGAGATAGCTCTTGGCGTACTCCTTGGGATCGATGCCCAGCTGCTCGAACTCGTCGCCCGAGGCCTCTTCCAGGCCGGCGAGGAAGTCGTCGCCACCGTTCTTGACCTCGTCAAACTGCGTCGTAAGATCCTCGGTGATAAGCTCCTCAACCGAAGGACCTCCGCAGCCGGAAAGCACAACCACGCACGCGACCAGAACAGCCATCAGGGGCGCAAGCAGCAGCTTCTTCTTCATGACATTCCTCCCAACAAGCGGCACCGCGCTTCCCGACGCGGTGCACGTCGTAACAATAAGGCCATACTAGCAGCTAACGAACACCCCCGGCAAAGCAAAGGCGCAGTCGGCTCGATTTAACGTCCGAACGGTTTACCGGTCCGCCCAACGCGCAATATAACGTTCCGCCGCATTGTAATAAAAAAGGGTGGTCGGACAATTCGACCACCCCAAAACACCCTTATGTTGCCGCGGCTTACTTGCGGACGACCTTGACGACGACATCGCCGGCGGCGACAGCGGAGTCAGCCTCGACGGCGAGCTCGACGTCGGCGAACTCGGCGGTGTTGGACACAGCCACGACGACGCAGTCCTTGTAGCCGGCAGCGGCGATCTTGGCGCGGTCGATCTTGAGCATGGGCTGGCCAGCCTTAACGACATCGTCAGCCTTGACGAAGCCCTCGAAGCCGTCGCCGTTCATGTTGACGGTATCGACGCCAACGTGCACCAAAACCTCGATGCCGCTATCGGACTGCAGGCCCACGGCGTGACCCATGGTGACGGTCACCTTGCCGTCGCAGGGAGCGTAGACCAGATCGTCCTCGGGCCACACGGCGCAGCCCTTGCCCAGCACCTCGCCGCTAAAGACGGGATCGGGTACGTCGGCCATCTTGATGACCTTGCCCTTGACGGGCGAGCACAGCACGTCGGCGCCGGCAGAAGTAGAGATGGAGGCAGGAGCAGCGGCAGCCGCGGGCTCAGCCTTCTTCTTGAACATGTCAAACAGACCCATACGTTTTCTCCTCTTGATTAAGCGCAACGTTTTGCGCATGCCTATGGTGATTATAGTGCCAAATGGTTCAAATGCTAAGGTGGGAACTCGAATCGCGAGCCCTTCCCGGTAGTGCTCGTGGGACGAGCATCTCCTTTGCATCGCGGGTCGATAAGCCGAGTATCGCCTGCGCACGGGACGGGCAGAAGCGGGCACACCAAACCCGACACTTCTTTTCGCTCTCGAGTCCTGCCGCCGCCCCGTCCCTGGCACTTCCTGATACCGACCGAAACGTGCCAAAATAAACCCGTCCCTTTTTGGTAGGTTTGGCGAGTGTGGATTTTCGGACACTTAACTAACGAGCGTGGATAATCTCCCACTTTGACTTTAAGGCCGTCACCGAGCCAAAAACGGGAGATTATCCGCTCTCATTTTGTATAACCCCCCTTGTACCAAGCCGAGCTCCATGGTCAAGTAATAACGACTTCTCATCATTAGATTGTTTACATCAATTCTAATGACTATTTAATCCTTAAACTCGTTATTAGAATTGATATGATTAGCCTAATAACGAGTTTCCGGCACTAAAGATATGGAGGGCGCGATGCAAATCGAGGAGAACGGCCAGGGAACGCTCCGCAATAATCTATCGGGGAAATTGGCTTACTATTCGTTTTTTCCAACGCCCTTGCAATCATTGAGGCAGCTAAACCTCACCGAGGAAACCTATCGCACGCTTTCCGCATGCTCACGAAAGCTTGGAGAGCTTGAAGGCATGCTCTACTTTGTTCCCAACGCCGACATGTATCTGACAATGTACGTGCGCAAAGAAGCACTCCTTTCTTCGCAAATTGAGGGAACCCAGTGCACGTTTGACGACCTACTTAGTCCATCGCAAACACAACTCCATCATAAAGATGTCGCAGACGTCGTGAATTACGTCCGTGCTGTCGACCGCGGCGTAGAACTGCTCAAAAAGATGCCCTTGTGCACGAGACTTCTTAGGCAAGTTCATGCGGTCCTGCTGGACGGAGTGCGCGGAACGGAGAAGAATCCAGGCGAGCTGCGCTCCTCACAAAACTGGATTGGCCCCTCAGGCTGCACCATTGCAACCGCATCGTTTGTCCCTCCAAACATTGAAGATTTGAGTAACACGCTCCAGGACCTCGAACGCTTTATCAATGAGCCTCAAGTCGAAATGGATCCGATTGTGCGGGCGGCGCTCGTCCATTACCAATTTGAAACTGCCCATCCATTCCTAGACGGAAACGGTCGCCTGGGCAGGCTTCTCATTACACTTATGCTCATCAATGATGGCGTTCTTCATTCTTGCTTGTTCTATCCATCGTTCCAGTTCAAGAAAAATCGAAGCGAGTACTACCGGCAACTCACATCCGTAAGGGAGAGAGGCACTTACGAGGAATGGATAGAGTTTTTCTGCAACAGTCTTCTCGAGAGTGCGAAGGACTCGGTAGGGTCTTTAAAAAACCTTGTTGACCTCCATAACCGTTCCACAGCAACCATTACCGAAAATCTCGGAAGGACTGCTGCAAACGGGCAAAGGCTGTTGGGCATTCTTGAAGAGCACCCCATCGTCGACACCGCATTCATCGCTGCCCAACTCGATATCGGCAGGAGTACCGCGAGCTCGCTCGTCAAATCATTTGAAGAATTGGGTATCCTCCGTCCTCTCGACGAGGCAAGACAGAGATACCGGCAGTACGGGTATGAAGAGTATCTTTCGATTCTCAGGGAAGACGCCGAGCCGATTAGATAGGCATCGCAGCCCAGGCAAATTAAAGCGAGCGCGGATAATCTCCCACTTTGAGCCCGCACACAGGCCAAAACTGGGAGATTATCCACGTTCATTCCTGACTAGTCATTTAAGAACGTCCCCAATGACTACTCCGGCATCGCCGATGTTTCGGCAACGACAGACACTATGACCCAATCCGAGGGCACTGAAAAGGCAGGAGCCCCCGCTCGTGACCGCGGGTCGGGGCTGCGACAATGATGTTGAAGTGC
>URAQ01000197.1 GCA_900545875.1 uncultured Collinsella sp. | reverse complement strand
AAGAAGGGCGGTAAGGCCCACGGTGGCGCCGCCGGCAAGGGACCCAAAGGCAGCAAGGGCCACGGCGGCATGTCGCGTGCGCAGAACACCGCAGGCCGCAACCGCGCGGCCCAGGGGCGTCAGGGCGCCAACGGCGGCGGCAGGCGCAACTAGGGCAGTGGTGCGCTCGCTGCGTCCATCCCACACGCGTGGCGCAGCGAGCGCATTGCCTCAACGAGGATGGCACCGGCGATAGCGACCGTAATTGCCACGCCGAACGGCGTGTTCACAAACCAGAGCAACGTCATGAGATACGACCCGGCATTAAAGGCAAAGTGCAGCAGGATCGTGTAGCGAAGCTTTCCGGTCGTCACGAGCACCCAACCAAAAATGAGGCCGGCAGTGCCCGCATAGCAACCCTGCACCCAGTTCATGTGCATAAAGCCGAAGATCGCCGCCTGCAGCACAATCGCCGCGGCGATACCCCAGTTACTCGGGGCCGCCCAGGGCACCATGGCGCCGTCTTGCGGTCGCACGAGACGTCGGCGCTTCCAAAGTGGGCGGCACTGCGGGTTAAACGCTCGGAGCGAAAACTCAAAAATAATGCCGCGCACCAGCAACTCCTCGCAAAACGGAGCGCCGAGCACCGTAGTCAGGACAGCAAGAAGGCTGGTATCGCCCATGCCCGTTTCCTCGACGAGCTCGCTATAGTCTGCCGCGACCTCGGGCAACAGCGACAGCACGGCGTCGGTCACGTAGCCAACGACCACCTGCAGGGCCAAGCCGATCACGATAACGCAGGCAATGCGCTTCCACGCGCTACGCAATCCCCCGCCAAGTGGACGCTCACCTTGCCAGCGCGCGATAAACGACCGCGGCCACAAATAACGCCACCACAGCAGCGCCATCAAAAACGATGCCGTCTGAGCGGCAGCCTGGAACCATTGGATGTCGAGATCATCGATCGAAAAACCCATGAACACCGATGCGACGCCAAGGGCGGAGAACAAAACCACGCTCAGGGCTATATCGGCAGCGACAACGCCAAAACATGCAAGCGCCCACGCCATCGCATTGAGCATGCCAACCTCCTCAAAACCGTTCCGTAGTTCTACCACAACTCGGCAGAGAGCTGATCCCATGGGGACGGAGAAAAACGGATCACTTATTGATGAGAATCGGGCACAGTGCCAAAGGCCCCGCTGGGCGAAATGTCGAACGGAAAGGTGCCGCAGCGATTGAAGGCAGCGATGAACATGCGGATGGCGTTGGACGGCGTGGTGCCCACGAGCTGAGTTGCCGCCGCGAAGGCTGCCTTCTCCTCGGGCAAGACCTTCGCGACTACGGGGGTCATGTGTTCTGCCATGGCGCTTCCTTTTTGAAACGACGGTAGTGCGGATAGATGCGGGCCACGCGGCTGGGCGACGGGCTGTGAAGGCAACCCGATTGGCCCGCATCCGGAGTTTGTTTCTGCGGCGTTGGTATTACTTGGTATTTCTAAGTATTACCCCGCAGATAGAATACTACACCCGACCCCATGGGAACGGAGGAAAACGAATCATTTTGTAGCTGAGTTAGTATTTAGAGCGTGATGATGTCCGAGATATCGAGGGCCTGAGCGTCGGCGACATCGTGCGTGGCGAGCAGGAGCATGCGGCCGTCGAGCAGGTCGAGCACGACCTCGGCGCATGCGTCGCGTGCGGCGGTATCTAGACCGGTAAAGGGCTCGTCCAGAATAACGGCGCCGCCCGGGCACAGCAGGACTCGAGCGATCTCGACGCGACGGCGCTGCCCGCCCGAAAGCTCGGCCACGCGAGCATGCACGTCGATCCCTGGCACCAGCAGGCGCAGTAATGCCGCGGCGCTCGAAGCATCCACGCGCGCATCGGCACACACCAGCACGTTATCCAAAGCCGAGCTGCCCTCTACCAAGCGTGCATCCTGAAACACCATCGAGCACGGCGCGCACTCCCCCGCTGCCAACGAAAGCAGCGTCGACTTGCCCATCCCCGAAGCGCCCATCACGCAGATACGCCCACCCGCAGGCACGTTGAGCACCAGACCATCCAGCGCCGGCGCCCAGGGCGCACGATCGCCCACGGCAAGCGCAAGCTCCGCTGCAGTGCCATCGCTCGCAGTCCCCGCACGCCCGCACAGTCCATGCCCATGCGCCCGCACGGCCGCGCGCCACGCCACGGGTCCCGAAACCCGCAGCAGCCACACCAGCACGCGCTCACACGCCCACGAGGCGGTAACGACCAGCACGGTCCACGCCAGCAAATCAGCCGTCTCAATCAAAAGCTTTGCCTGATAGATGCGCTCGCCCACGGTGCCCACCGCCATGCCGATCAGCTCGGCTGCCACGCCGGCCTTCCAGCTCATACCGATCACGGCGCGGGCGCACGAAAGCACAAACGGCAGGACTTCGCGCCAGGTATGGGCGCAAAACAGGCGCCAGCCGCGCACGCCATGCAGACGGAACATCTGCTCCAGCGGTTTATTCACCTGTGCCAAGCCCTCGGCCAGCGAAAAATACACGCCCGGCAGCGCCATCAAAAAGACCGCGGCGATGCTCACGCGCGCCGATCCCAACCAAATAAGCAGCAGGACCACCACGCAGGCAACCGGCGTCGCCTTAACAAACGAAAGTGCCGGAGCCACCAGGCGCGCAAACGCCCGCAACCGTGACGAAATCCCGGCAAGCACGCCACCACACACCGCGGCAAGCGCCAGCCCGCCCAGTATCCGCGCGCCCGAGCCCACCAAAATCGCCCAGGTACCGCCATCGCACACCAGGCGCAGCAGCGCCAAGGCAACAGCACCCGGCCCCGGCAAGATCAGTGGCTGCGCCACCAGCACCGCCGCGAAGACCCACACGGCAAGCCAAAAGGCGGCGACGGCACCTGCTGCCGCCACCGCCTTCATACGCTCTGTCATGTGTCGAGCAAACGCACGCACGGGCTACTCCATGTAGTAGAAATCGTCAGCCGGAAGTTTACCACCCACGGCGCTCGCGTCCGCGTCGGCCAGCACCTGCAGATACCCACTAAGTGCCGCCTTCATATCCTTGCCCGTCTGGCACACAAGCATGCACCCGGGAATCGCCTTCTCGGCAATCTTGGCGTTGTCCACGATGCCAGCATCGACCACGGCCTGCGCCCAGTCTGCCGGCGCCGCATTGACGGCCTTAACGCTCGCCGCATGGCAGTTCAAGAACTCCGCCACGGCCTCGGGATGTTCCTCGGCAAACGCGCGGCGCACCACGGTCACACCCGTCAGCAGGCGCGAACCCGTGTCACCTGCCAGCTCATCCCACACATCGGTCAGACTTACCGGCGCCGACAGCTTGCCTTCGCTCTTTGCGATGGCGGCGGTCTTGAACGGCTCCGGCAGCACGCCCACGGCAGACGGGTCGGCAAGCAGGGCCGACAGCACCTCGGTGGGCTCGCTCTTAAACTCGAGCGTCACCTGGCCGGTCAGGCCCGCGCGCTCCAGCAGGAAGTTCATGACGTACTCTGGCGTGGTGCCCTTGCCCGTCATGTAGACGGTGCGACCCGCCAGATCGCCAAACGAGGCCACATTCGCGTCGCCCGTCACAACGTTCAGCACACCCAGCGTGTTGATGTCGATGACCTGCACCGCGCCCTCGGTCTTGTTGTAGAGTACGCTCGCCACGTTGGCGGGTACCAGGGCAATGTCGATATCGCCCTGAATCACCTTGGGCACGATCTCATCGGCTGCAGTGCTGATCGCAAAGTCGAACTCGTTGTCCGTCTCACCATCGGCCGCCCGGTCCATAAACTGCACCAGACCAATCGAGGTCGGCCCCTTGAGCGAGGCGACGTGCACCTCGACCGGCTCGGCAGTGGCACCGTCGGCGGCAGGCCCGGCAGCCGAACCCGCGGCGGACCCGGCACCGGCAGCCCCGCCGCC
>URAQ01000196.1 GCA_900545875.1 uncultured Collinsella sp. | reverse complement strand
GCTGCCTCCGCTCCTCGGTGGGAATCGAGATCTCGACACGAGCCTTAGCATCATCCGCAAGCGATATCTGGGTGATCGTGCCAGAGCGGCCGTAGTCGAAGTCGGGAGCCTTAAAGATACCGGGGCGCACCGTTGCCATCTGCGGACGGTGGTTGGGGCAAATGATGGTGGCCATCAGGTTGCCGCCAAACGCCGGACGCGTCTGTTGCAGCAGCCCCGTCTCCGTATCCATCGAAAGTACGGTGCAGTCAGCCGTAAGGCCCGTCTGCAAGCGCACGGCAACGCCGGGTGCCAGTTCGCGGCCAAAAGCGGTCGCACCGTATAGGATGGCCTCGGGTTTGCGTTCGGCTACCAAATCGCAGATCAAGCGGGCGTAGACCTCCGCATCGTTTTGGCGCAGGCGCTCGTCGCGACAGGCCAGGACTTCGTCGGCGCCCGCGCAAACCAGATGCTCCAGGTCGCCGAGAGAACCCTCGGGACCCATACCGATCAGTGCCACCAGACGGCAGACGCGAGCATCGGCAAGCTCGCGGCCCTTGCCCATAAGCTCATAGGCAACGGGAGTCACCGTATCGTGCTCGTCGGTCTGCGCGAATACCCAAATGTCTCGATATGCATCAAGGTCCACCGCATCAGCGGCCTCGTCACGCTCGATCGAGATAGCGTTGACAGGGCAGGCGTCGACGCACCCACCGCATAGGATGCAGCCGTCGGTTACGCGGGCGCATCGGCTGGGTCGCTCGCCTTCCACTACGATGCCGCCCGAGGCACAGGCGCGAACGCAGCGACCGCAGCCGATACAGGCTTCGCTATCGATAATCAGTCCGCTCATCTATGCCATCCCCTCGATAATCTTGGCAAGCTTTGCCGCCTGCTCGGACGCCGTCCCCTCAACGGCCTCGCACGTTTGGTCACGGTCGGGCACAAACGAGCGCACGACCTGTGTCGGCGACCCGGCAAGACCGCAACGCGCGGGGTCGGCGTTCACGTCGGCGGCACTGACCACGCGCACGTCCGCCTCCTCCGCCGCGCGAATACCGGCAATACTCGGCATACGCAACTGGCCAATCTCCTTGGCAGTCGTCATCGCGCACGGCATCTCAAGGTACACCGTCTCCTCGCCGGCATCGCATCCGTGAACGAGCGCCAGCGAGCCACAGGTCGTAAAGCCCGCGCTCTGCACGCAGCTCACGTCGGTCACGCAGGGAATATCAAAGGCACCGGCAAGCTCGGGACCAATCTGGGCCGTATCGCCATCCACCGCCATCTTGCCGCAGATGAGCAGGTCGAAGTCCTCGTCGAGCGCCTCGATGCCGCACTTGAGGGCATAGGTGGTTGCCAGGGTATCGGCACCTGCAAAGGCGCGATCGGTCAGCAGCAGCGCATCGTCGGCGCCTCGAGCGATGCAGTCGCGCAGCAGCGACTCGGTCGCGGGGATGCCCATCGACACCACCGTCACGCGCACATCCATGCCAAAGCCGATAAAGTCGTCCTTCAGCGCCAGCGCGCATTCCAAAGCGCTCGCATCAAAGGGATTAATGACCGCCTGCTTGCCATCGCGCACGATGGTATTGGTCTTGGGGTCCATCTTGACCTCGGTGCTGCCCGGCACGGCCTTGACGCACACCACCATATGGAAATCGCTCATCTTCACGCGCCCCCTTTCTGGACGAGCTCATCCAAGAGCTTCTCCGAAAACAGGTTACCGCGACCCAGCTGCCCGGCAGGATCGAGCTGGAGCTTGAGCCGCGCCGACTCGACCATGGCCTCGTGACCGTACATCGTCTCCAAGAAGCCCGCCTTGATCTTGCCGACGCCGTGTTCTGCGGAGACGGCACCGCCCATGGCCGTGACCTCGGAAGCCCACTGGGCAAAGAGTTCTGCGCCGCGGCGATAATCCTGTGCATCGCGCGGCAGAATGTTCACATGCAGATGGTTGTTACCGATATGCCCCCAGGCGGCAGATTCAAGCCCACTTTCCGCCAGCGTGCGGCGATAGAGGGCGATAACATCGGCCAAGTGCGCGTTGGGCACCGACATGTCCGAACCCAGTTTGGTGATGGTGGGATCCATGCGGCGGCGCTCGTCGATGAGCATGTTGACGCTCTCGGGCACCGCATGGCGGAAGAATCGCTGACACTCGCGATCGACCTCGGTGCGCGCGACCCATGTCGCATCGTCACTGCCGCCCGCAAGCTCCAGTACCCACCCCAAGTGATACAGCTCCTCAGTCGCCTGGGCTTCGTCGTCGCAGTCGAGCTCCACGTAGACACAGACCTTGGCCTCTTTGTCGAGCGCCGGCAGCGAGGCAAACGCCGTCGACTGCTCGCGCTGGCGACGTAGAATATCCAGGGCGCCAGCGTCGAAGTACTCGATGGCAGCCGCATGGGACAGGACGGGACGCACGGAATCGGTGAAGGACACGGCCTTGTCTTCGCTGTCAAAGAAACAGCTCACGCCCCAAACGACCGCAGGCGCCGCCTGCAGGGCAATCTCGAGCTCGGTGATGACGCCGATTGTGCCACACGCACCGATAAACAATTCGATGGCATCCATATCGTCAGCAACGAAATAGCCCGAAGCATTTTTGGTCTTGGGCATGGTGTAGTCGGGAAGGTCAAGCTCGAGTGCACGGCCCACTGCCGTCACGAGCGACAGGTGGCGGCCCTGGGCAAAAGCCTCGCCGCGCTGAAGCTCAAGCAAATCGCCATCAGCCAGCGCGACGTGGAGTCCCGTGATATGCGGGCGCATGGGGCCGTAGGCGTAGCTGCGGGCACCGGAGGCGTTACATGCCGCCATGCCGCCCAGACAGGCAGACGCCTCGGTGGGATCGGTGGGAAAGAACTGCTCGGGGGCCTCTTGAAACTCATCGTAGGCCTTAAGCGATGCCTGGTCCCAACCAGCGGTCGGCAGCACCTTCTTGCTCAGCTGCTTGCGCAGCTCCGAGAGCACAACGCCCGGCTCCACGCGCAGCAAAAATTGGCCTTGTTCATCGCGGCGAAGGCCCAAGTAGCGATTCATACGGGAAGTATTGAGGATATGCCCGCCGTGGGGCACGGCACCGGCGGCAAGGCCGGTTCGGGCGCCCTGAACCGTTACCGGGACACGCTCGGCATGGAGCTTTTCCAAAATGGCACGGACCTCGTCTTCCGTTGTCGGAAACGAGATGCTCGATGCTTCGCCCGATGCGCGAGATTCATCGCGGCCATACTCTTCGAACTCGTCGGTGAAGGGTTTGATGGTTACAGACACGCGAACTCCCCCTTTAGCTAACTACAGTGTTTGCAGGGAGATGTTACCGCATCGTTTCGTCGACGTGTTCGAGACCGTCTCCATAATTGGCGATTTTTACGTTCGTGCAATTCGGCGAGCGGCTGGATTTCCTCGGCAGACGATGCTTTTAACACATATGGCCCCGCCGTCACTGACCGCGCGATTGCCGCTCGAAAAAAGTTGGAGTTTTTTTGCCGCCTTTTACCTGCGGAGACGCCAATCCGTCAAGCATTTGGTCAGCAATTGGTCAAGTAACGGCTGATACGGTCGGCATCGACAGCCAAAACCGACAGAAGTTTTGGCCCCAGAAGCAGGGAGGTTCCCATGGCATATTACTGGCCCCAGTACGGCATCGCCATCGAAGTCGACGACGATCCCCATCTCCTGCCTTTCGACGAAGAGGCATTCCCCGATACGACGGTCTACCACGTTACCACCGATGTGATCTGCGACCCCGAGTCGTTCTCGGCGCTCGCCCACCGCATCGCGCATATCCACGACATCGGGCTCCCTCCCGACTTCGACGAGCTTGTCTACTCACGCCGCCTGATGCTTCACATGCTCTTTGGAGCGAACCCGTCCACCTTTGCGCGCATCTATACCGCCAAGGATGCCGCATGAGCGCGAAGAAGCCACCCCACT
>URAQ01000195.1 GCA_900545875.1 uncultured Collinsella sp. | reverse complement strand
CGCCATGGTCATCGCCACGCGCACCGCTCGCGTCTACCCCGAGATCATCACGCGCGTCGTGGTCACGCTGCGCGACGTCTATAAGGTTCCCCGCGCTGAGATTGCTACGGCCATGAGAAGGCTGCTCGATGACGTCATGGTCGACGAGCCCACCGTTGTCGCCCTTGCCATCAAACTCTTTGGCAAAACGCATATGGACTTTACCGACTGTCTGCTTGCCGCCCGTACCGCCATCTATAACGACGACGTCGTGAGCTTTGGCAAGCCCATCATCCAAGGCATGATCGACTACCGCCGTAAACGCCAAACCGCCGTCGACGCCCGCGACCGCGCCGCCGAAGCCCGCAGCCGAAGCACCGACTCCACCATCGACAAACTCCGCCACCAATCCCGCCACTAACCGACAGGCGACGGCACCGCCCGCCACTCAGCCCCCATCCCCACCTGAGTTGCGGTGAAATAGTTCCTGGATTTAGGCTTATTCGAGCCTTTCAGGAACTATTCCACCGCAACTTTCTGTAAGGGTGGTTTTTAGTGCCGCCGAGGGGCACTAATCAACCGTTTGCCGATATGTTTGGCTACGACTCATGACTCTGACCTGCCCCGTCAAGCTTTTGGTCAGTTCATGGCAAGGTCAGGCGGGCCAAATATGGGATAGCGTAGTGTCATTCACTCCCCCTCGAGACCATGGGGTCGAAAATGAGTCATGATAAACGCTGCACCAAACCGCAATTAGAGCTGTTCTTCCGGTTATTCGAGGCCCATCATGGCGGGCACCTGTTTGTAGCTACCAAAAAATGGGATGAACGCTGTGCCTACGCGCTCATGCAAAAAGAGATAATTATTCGACTCTACAACCATGTCTACGCTGATCCCGCGTATTGGAATGACCTCGGCGTCGAAGATCGCATCTTTCAATTGGCATCCGCTATTGCGGTCGTTGAACCGAATGCCGTGTTTTGTGGAGCAACGGCGGCACTGCTCATGGGCATCGGTTCTGCATATTCGCTTCTCGACAAGGTGCAAGTGCTGTTGCCGCGTTCCACCAGACGCGATATGTACGAATTCGTTGAATACCGACGCTGGCGGCCGGGCGACGTATGGCAGCTCGGTCCTTTTACGTTAACGAATCCATATCGCACGGTGGTCGACATCGCCCGAACTAACGCTTTTCGATATGCACTAGGCTATGTCGACGGGTTGGCTCGTGAGTACGGTGTCGAGCGTGAAGAATTGCGTGCATATGCACAAACGAACTGCCGCGGACTGCACGGCATCGCGCGCGCATTTGACGTTTTTGAACACATGGATGGCAGATCGGATAACGGTGGAGAATCCGAGGCACGGGCGGCAATGATTCTGGCGGGAGTTGCCGCTCCCGAACTTCAGGTTGAAATCACTCGACCGGGAAACGCCGGCTATTATTTGGCAGATTACGGCTGGCAGATGCCAAACGGCTCTTGGATGCTGGCTGAGCTGCATGGACTAGGCAAGTTTGAGGACGATGCCCAAAATGATCCGGAACATACTGCGGCAAAAACCTATCGAGCTGCCCTCATGCGCGACACGAACCTGCGTGCCATGGGCCACAACGTCATTCATTTCAAGCTCTCAGACACCTACGATGTCAAAGCGTTCGGCTCCATGATGCGCGGCTACGGTATACCAACCACAAAACCCTACGCAGACTCCTGACCGGCTGTCCTCATCTTCTCGACAACAGAACCCATCATCGACCCAGCCCGCTCGGCCTCAATAAGTTGCGGTGAAATAGTTCTTGGATAACAGCTTTTGCGGCCATCCAGGAACTATTTCACCGCAACTTAAGAGGGGATGTGGGACGGCATCGATTCCCATCACCCCGTACGCTTACGAAAACGGCTCTGGCACCAAAAGGAGCCAAAGCCGTTAAAGCTATCCTATGGAGCGGGCGACGGGAATCGAACCCGCGTCATCAGCTTGGAAGGCTGGGGTTCTACCATTGAACTACGCCCGCAAGATATGGTCGGGACGACAGGATTTGAACCTGCGACATCCTGCTCCCAAAGCAGGCGCGCTACCAAACTGCGCCACGTCCCGAAGGTGTTGAGCAGCTAAGGTCTAAACCTTGCGTGTCCCAAAGCGAAGGAAATTATAGGGGAGACTCCCCACCTGTGCAAGCATTGATACCTTAGCTCCTCGAATGTGCAACAAAACGACTATGGAGCAGGCCGATCACAAAGGCAACCACGGCGACCGGCGCCCACGCGGCACCGATATCCGCCAACGGCAACGCATCGAACGGCAGCCACGTGCCCGCAAAAAACGCGTCGCGAACCGAGGTGATCACGCTCTGCACCGCGACCACGCCGCCGACCCAGACCCACACCTGCGGATGAGCGTCGCAAAAGCCATGCACCAGGCCCATCAGTACCAGCACGATAGCGACGGGATACAAGGCGTTGAGCATGGGCACCGAGAACATAAGGATCACGTCGAGGCCCACGTTGGAAAGCACGCACGAAAACGCCGCGAACACAAAGGCGAGGATCGCGAAGGGGCGGCGCATGGCCTCCTCGGAGGCCTCCGCTCCCCCTTCGACCACATACGTCTCGCAGAAGTAACGCGAGCAGCAGCTAATGAGGCCGATGCACACGTTCATGCAGGCAAGGAAAAAGATCGCAAAGACCACGACCGTGCCGGCAAGCCCAAAATGCATGGAGGCCGAGCGAGCAAGGATGGCAGCGCCGTTGGTGGCGTCGGGCATCACGGTGCCGAGCTGCATACCGGCAAGGGCTAAGCCGCAGTAGATGACGGCCATGAGCACGCCGGCGATCACACCGGAGCGCGAAATTTCAAAAGCGACGCGCTTGTCGTCGGTCACGCCCAGCTCGTGAATGGTCTCGGCGATGATGATGCCAAAGGCGAGCGACGCAAGCAGGTCCATGGTCTGGTAGCCGGTCAAGAAGCCTTGGACCGCAGCGCCGGCATCATAGGGAGCTTGCGGGGCAGCAGCCGGTCCCAGCGGCGAGATCACGGCGGCGCCGACAACGAGCACGATAAGCGCAATGAGCGCAGGGCCCGTAATGCGACCGAGCACGCGCGTGATGACGCCGGGGCGCAGCGTGAGCACAAACGCGACTACGAAGAACCCGATGGCAAACACCAGACGTGCCGTGCCGAGCGAAACACCCTCGGGCAACAACGGTACCAGCATCTCAAAGGCCGTGGAGCTCGTACGCGGAATGGCAAGGCACGGGCCGATGGCCAGATATACTGCCGCGACAAAGAACTCGCCAAACTTGGGATGCACGCGGCCGGCAAGCTCACGCGCCGTGCCGGCAAGCGCCACGGCGATAAAGCCCATGACGGGCAGGCCGATGGCGGCGATGAGAAAGCCAAGCATAGCGACCGGCGTGGCAGAACCTGCCTGCAGCGCCAGCAGTGGCGGAATAATGAGGTTGCCGGCGCCAAAGAGCATCGAGAACAGGGCGATGCCGACGGTGACGACATGGTCGGAGCGCAGACCGCGCGGGGCGGATGAAGCCATGGGTCCACCTTTCGGGTTGAAACAAAAAATGGGACGGGCAAAAACACCCGTCCCGCAAGTATATACGCTCTAGCAGCTTTAGCAGGCTAAATCGCACAGAGCATCGATAGCCGTGTCGACTTCTTCGGTCGTGTTGAAATACCCAAATGAGAAGCGGACGACGCCCTGGCGCTCGGTTCCCAGTGCACGGTGCATGAGCGGGGCGCAATGGGCGCCGGGGCGCGTCGCAATCCCCCACCCTTGCATGAGCGCATCCGAGATCTCGGCAGAATCGATATCGCCCACGTTGAGCGACACAATCGCAGAGCGCGTCGGCTGGTCAAAGGCACCGTAGAGCTTAATCCCCGGAATCTCGCGCACGCCGGCAAGGAGGCGATCGGCGAGCGCACGCTCGTGGGCAGCAATCGCCTCGACCCCACCC
>URAQ01000194.1 GCA_900545875.1 uncultured Collinsella sp. | reverse complement strand
AATAGTACTTGCCAAAGTTGCCCTTCGACTCCACGAAGGGGGCGAGCAGCGCCTCGTTGCCGGTTGCCAGACGCACCATCGTCTCGTAGATCGCGGCATCGCCGTGCGGGTTGAGCTTCATGGTCTGGCCCACGATGTTGGCGCTCTTCTGGCGCTCGCCCTTGAGCAGACCCATCTTGTACATGGTGTAGAGCAGCTTGCGGTGCGAGGGCTTAAAGCCGTCGATCTCGGGGAACGCACGCGAGACGTTGACGCTCATGGCGTAGGGCATGTAGTTGACCTCGAGCGTCTGCGTGATCGGCTGGTCGGTGACCTCGGAGTGCAGGCCGATGACGTTCTCGGCGTTAACCTGCTTTTTCTTTGGCTGGTTCTTCGTCTTCTTCTTTGCCACGATATCCTCTTGAACTTCTTATGGGCCGTCGTTATCGATTTACTGCTACTGCAGGTCCAGCTGGTCCAGGTATTCCTTGCCGTGCTCGGAGATATGGCGCTTGCGGCCTGCCTCGTCGTTGCCCAGCAAAAGGTTGAACATAGTTTCCATCTTGGCGACGTCCTCGGGCTCCACCTTGATCAGGCGACGCGTCTCGGGGTTCATGGTGGTGAGCCACATCATGTCCGGATCGTTCTCACCAAGACCCTTGGAGCGGTTGATGGAGCACTTTTGGTCGCCGATCTCCTTAAGGATGCCGTTCTTCTCGAGCTCGGTGTAGGCAAAGTAGGTCTTCTCTTTGCAGTTGATCTCGTAGAGCGGCGACTCGGCGATATACACGTAACCCTCGTCGATGAGCGTGGGCACCAGGCGATAGAGCATGGTGAGCACGAGCGTGCGGATGTGGTAACCGTCGACGTCGGCGTCCGTACAGATGATGACCTTGTTCCAGTTGAGGTTGTCCAGGTCGAAGGCGCCGAGGTTCTTGATGCGCTTGTCTTTGATCTCCACGCCGCAGCCCAGCACGCGCATGAGGTCCATGATGATGTCGGACTTAAAGATGCGCGGGTAGTCCTCCTTCAGGCAGTTGAGGATCTTACCGCGGACGGGCATGACGCCCTGGAACTCGGCATCGCGCGAGGTGCGAATGGCGCCTGCTGCCGAGTCACCCTCTACGATGTAGATCTCGCGGCGGCTCTTGTCCTTGGAGCGGCAGTCGATGAACTTCTGCACGCGGTTGGCCATGTCGGTCTTCTGCTGTAGGTTGGTCTTGATGCTCTGACGCGTCTTCTCGGCGTTCTCGCGCGAACGCTTGTTGATGAGCACCTGCTCCATGATCTTGTTGGCAGCGTCTTTGTTCTCGATTAGGTAGGTCGAGAGCCGCTCCTTAAAGAAGGCCGTCATAGCCTGCTGGATAAAGCGGTTGTTGATGGCCTTCTTAGTCTGGTTTTCATAGGACGTCTGGGTGGAGAAGCAGTTGGTCACCAGCACCAGACAGTCCTGGACGTCCTGCCACTTAATGCCGCTCTCGTTTTTGTTGTACTTGCCCTGTTGCTTAATGTAAGCATCGATGACACTGGTCAGAGCGCTGCGGGCGGCCTTCTCGGGCGAGCCGCCATTCTCGAGCCACGATGAGTTGTGGTAGTACTCCTGCATCATGAAGGTGCGCGAGAAGCACATGCACGCGGTGATCTTTACATTGTAGTCGGGCAGGTCCTCGCGGTCGCGACCGCGACGGTCGGCCTCGATAAAGAAGGGCTCGGTGAGATAGTCGGTGCCGACCTTCTCGAGCACATAGTCCTCGATGCCCTTGGGGTAGCAAAAATCCTCTTCGGTAAATTCGCCATCGTCGCCCTCGATGCGCAGGCGGAAGGTCACGTTGGCGTTGACCACGGCCTGGCGGCGCATGGTCTCGCGATACCAATCGTGGGGAATGCTGATGGAGGTAAAGACCTCAAGATCGGGGCGCCACTTGATGGTGGTGCCGGTGCGGTCCTCGTCGCTGGGCTCAATCTCAAGCGCTTTCTTTTTGGCGCCGACGACCTTGCCCTTCTTAAAGTGCAGGGAGTACTTGTTGCCGTCGCGCCAAACCGTGACGTCCATGTACTCGGAGGCGTACTGGGTCGCGCACGAGCCTAGGCCGTTGGTACCGAGCGAGAAGTCGTAGTCGCCGCCCTGGTTGTTGTTGTATTTGCCACCTGCGTAGAGCTCGCAAAAGACGAGCTCCCAGTTAAAGCGCTTCTCGGAAGGGTTCCAGTCGAGCGGGCAGCCGCGGCCGTTGTCCTCTACCTGAATGGAGCCATCGCGAAAGGCGGTAAGGGTGATGAGCTTGCCGTAGCCCTGGCGCGCTTCGTCAACGGCGTTGGACAGGATCTCGAAGGCGGCGTGTGCACAGCCATCGAGTCCGTCCGAGCCAAAGATAACGGCGGGGCGCAGGCGTACGCGCTCCTCGTCCTTGAGCTGGCGGATACTGTCGTTACCATAGTTTGCGGTGTTTTTTGCCATACTCGCTCTCTCGGTGCTCCTTTGCTGCGTTTAAGTCATATAGATAGTCAAGGTAGCATAGCCCAGCCCTTGGGCGATTCCAACCAACACGAAATCCATCGAACAATCGTTCGGAGTTCGATGGAGATTCGTTTACTCGGACAAAACCGACTCGGTTCTGTCCGAGTAAGTTTGAAAGCGGTCGAATGCGTCCTGCTGCGTTTGCGGTTGGATGCGTTTGTCAAAAACGCGCCATGCGGATTATTGGATTGAATCGAACATTGGGACAGGCGTCTCATTTTATGGGCCGAGGGCGTGAGTGCGCGAGTCCCTTTGGCCCATAAGGAACGCTGGCGGGTCGTTATTTGGGCCGTGGGTCACTTCGCCGGCACCGCGTTTCGTCATATGCTCATAGTGGAAGCCGATGCCACGGAGTCGACTTGGGACTCGGGCAACGGATGAGCTGCAAGCCGAAAGGAGCTGTGAGAACGATGAGGCCCATGACAAAGAAACTGCTGTTAGGAATTCCCACCGTGACGCTTTCGGCTGTGCTGGCGTGTACGCTTGCCGGCTGCGGCGGTAATGCGCCGAGTGGCTCGGGCGGGAGCGCACCTGTGCAGGAGAAGTCCAAGAAGTCCAAGGCCTATGAGTCGCAGACGGTCGAGGTGGCAGGCATTACCTATGAGTCGGTGGCTCACGGTACGTTCTATCGCGGTGATGCCAAGCAGCAGGACGGCTTTTACCTGCACATCAAGATTACCAACAACAACACAAAGAACAGGACGTTCAGTTCCTTCAACGTGCATGCTGCTCAGGGCGATCTTGAGGCGGGCGACCCGTTGTTTACTTCCGGCAAGGCGGCTGTGCTCGACTACGTCGCAAGCGAAGCTCCCGATGATCTGCACAAGGGAATTGACCTTTCCGAGAGGCCAGATATCGGTCCGGGCGAGACCGTTGAGTACGTGTATTTCTGGGCGCCCAAGACGGCGTACTACGGGCCCATCACTGTCGAGTTCGTAGACGCTTACGCCCCTGCCAAGAATCATGAGGCTATGCACTTTGACACCACGGACTGCGAGACCAAGGAGTTCAAGGCGGCCGGCGGCGTGGCCGATTCTGGCGAGAAGGCAGATTTAACGGGCATCGACTGCGCATCGTACAGCATCGAGGCCGCCGATGGGTACACGCTGGATTCGTCCGACGAAGAGCGCGAAAAGGCAAACTTCTTCCACGACGAGACTGGAGGACGCCTGAACATCAGCATCTTCCCGCGCTCGTCGGAGGAAGAGGTTGCAAGCCTAGAGCAGGTCTACGAAGGCAAAGAGACGACAACCGACCAGGTCGAGTACAACGGCATAACGTGGCTGCGCTTTACCGGTCCCGACAACGGCCATACGCTGTTTGCGACGGCTCCCGCGACGGGCGAGACCGTCCGCGTGTCGATTGGCTGGAAGATCGACTGGGATGCCGCCGTGCCCATGATGGAGGCGCTGAAGCTCAAGTAACGCCGCGATTCTTACGCCAGGCGACTCAGGGCTGGCTCCGAGTTATCGG
>URAQ01000193.1 GCA_900545875.1 uncultured Collinsella sp. | reverse complement strand
CTGGCTGCCGCTCAGGCCGCCGCGCCTGCAGCATCCGTACCCGTTGCTGCCCAACAGCCGACGCTCATTTCGGGCGCTCGTGCTGCCACTCCGGCGGCATCCGCTGCCCCCGCTGCCCCCGCTGCTACGTCCGCGCGCCAGGGCGGTATGCCTTGGGACCGTGGCGCTGCCGCTCCGGCGGCTCAGCCTGCGCCCCGTTCTGCGTCCGTGTCAGCTTCCAAGCCTGCAGCGCCTGCACCTCAGCCTGCGCCGGCTCCGACGTCTCAGCCCGTTGCGGCCCCCGCGCCTGCCACCGCTCCGGCACCTAAGCCCCAGTCCAACAATGCCGTCCAGGTTGCCGCCGCCGGTGCTGCCGAGACGCCCGCGGTCGAGGATGCCGGAGAGCTGCAGCGCAAATGGGCCGAGGTTGTCGAGCGTGTCAAGGCTCGTCAGGCCTCCTACGCAGGGCTTTTGCTCAATGCCCGCGCCACGGCCGACGACGGCTCCAAGCTCACCGTCTCGTTCCCCGCGGGCTCGACCTTTGCCATCAAGATGCTCGGCCGCGCTGACACGCAATCGGTGGTCCTGCCGACGGTCTGCGCAGTCTTCGGTCGTCGTACCGTCGACTATGTCTTGGATGGGGGTGGCACGCCGGCTCCTCAACATGAGGAGCATTCTCCATCTGCACGGGCTGCGGCATCTGCGGACCCGCAACCCGTGTCCTCGGCGGCCCCTGCATCCTCGAGCGCCAGCGCGACGCAGCAGCAAGCGGCGCCGGTAGCGGCATCGATCCCGTCGGCGCCTGAGCCCGCGGCGCCCAAACCGGCTGCTCCGACACCTGCGCCCAAGTCCATCTCGCCCGCGCCCAAGTCGTCTGACCTGGGCAAAGCCCCCTGGCTACGCTCCGACAACCCCGCCGGCGCTCCTGCCACGGGCAAGCTCCCGACTGAGCCTGCGCCCCGCGCGCCCGAGCGCGCGTCCGCTCCCAAGGCTCAGCCGTCCGCGCAGTCTGCACCGTGGGAATCCGAGCAGGTGCCCTACGACGATGCCATGGTCGCCGGTTTTGCCGCCGATGCAGGCGGGGACGATCTGCCCCCGTTCGACGTGCCGGCCACGGCGTCCGCGCCCAAGCCCGCTGCAACTGCCCCCAAAGAGGAGGACGCTCCTGCAGCTCCCTGGGAGTCCAGCCCCGGCGCGGGCAGTCCCTTCGGCCATCAGGGAGCAGCCCCAAGCATCCCGCAGACCGAGGACGAGGCCAAAGCCCTCATCCGCAGCGTCTTCGGTCAGTCCACCATCTTCAAGCCGGTGGAGTAACCATGCGGAAGGGCATATACGCCGAATTATGCAACCTTGCATAATACGACCTTGCATAATCTTTGCGTGCGGTTTGTATTGGAGGACATGTATATCGACTGAGGTAGTGTGTCCGCCCCGCTTGCTTGCCCCGCGCCGTGGTACGATTTTTGAGTTTGAAAGTCCCGCCGTGCTCCGGCTGCCCTTGCAGCTCGGCGTGCGGCCGCACGTAAAGGAGCCATCATGGCCGGTATGAACATGCAGCAGATGATGAAGCAGGCCCGCAAGATGCAGGAGCAGCTTGCCGCCGCGCAGGAGAACCTCAAGTCCCAGACCGTCGACGCCTCTGCCGGCGGCGGCATGGTCAAGGTGACCGTTAACGGCGAGATGGAGCTCGTCAACCTCACCATCGATCCCGATGCCCTCGATCCCGAGGACGTCGATATGCTGCAGGATATGATCATGGCTGCCGTCAACGAGGCCGTCCGCGGCGTCAACGAGCTCGCCAACAAGCAGATGGGCGCCATCACCGGCGGCCTCAACATCCCGGGCATGCCGTTCTAAGACACGCATATATATGAGTGCGAATCACAGTCTGCAAAAACTGCTCGATGAGCTGGGCCGTCTGCCGGGCATTGGTCCCAAGTCGGCCCAGCGCATCGCCTATTACCTGCTCGAGGCCGATGCCGAGGAGGTCCGCCGCCTGGCCGAGGCCATCCTGGAGGTCAAGCAGGAGGTCCACTTTTGCAGCCGTTGCTTTAACTACGCCACGGCCGACGAGTGCTCCATCTGCCAGGACCCGATGCGCGATACCACTCGCATTTGCGTGGTGGGCGAGCCGCGCGACGTCCAGGCAATCGAGCGCACGGGCAGCTACCATGGCCTGTACCATGTGCTGGGCGGCGTGATCAGCCCCATGGACAAGATTGGTCCCGAGCAGTTGCACATCCGCGAGCTGCTGGCACGCTTGGGCCACGAGGATATCCATGAGGTCATCATCGCCACCAACCCCAACATCGAGGGCGAGACCACGGCGAGCTATCTGGCCCGTACCATCAAGCCGTTGGGCGTCGAGGTGTCGCGTCTGGCAAGCGGCCTTCCCGTGGGCGGCGACTTGGAGTATGCCGACGAGCTTACGCTTGGCCGCGCCATCGAGGCCCGTCGCGCGATTTAGGTGGCGAGCCTGCTCCTGCCGTATGTTTTCCTCGCGACGCACGGGGTAGCCATAATTTCCCCGTGCGACTGTGAGTTTGTTGTGCAACAAAGATGCTTCGTATCCGCTTATCGCATGGATGCTTCCGCTCGCATCCTTAATTTGTCCATTCGTTGCGCAACCTTTTTGGTTCGCTGATACACTCAAATATGGATTCGAATGAATGCGCCGCTCCCGAGCGGCGTGTTTTTGTTGGAGGAGAACGCATGCGGCCCGGTGGCAATCAGACAAAGCGCGGCGCCGCGGTGCGCATCCGACGCCGATTGGGCTTGGCGCTTCGGGCGTACGTGCTGCTGTCGTGCTCGCTGGTGCTGGTCATGGCTGGCGTTACTGCCTATGGCATGACCGTGCCGTCCATGATGCAGGCGCATGCCGCACGCGAACCGCGCGTGGGGCATGAGGTCAAAAGTGATCTGGGTACCACGACTGGATATGCTTGGGCAAGTGTGGTCGCGCATATTGTGTTTGGCACCGACGATGCGGACGGCGCCGAGGCCCCGGACAACGAAGTCACGCTTGCCAATGGCAAAACCATCGTGCTCACCAACACCAAGATCATCGATCGGTTGTCCAACAATAGCGTGGCGGCAACGGTGAATAAGGTCGAGCAGCAGAAGGAGCAGGACGCCCAGCAGTCCGGAAAGCCCGGTAGCTCGGATACTTCTGGCTCCGGCTCGGATTCATCGAGTTCGGGCGGCGGCTCTGGGGCGGGTTCCTCTACCGGAGGGTCTGGAAACGGCGGCTCGACGGGCGGCAACACTGGCAACGATGCAAACTCCGGTGGCCTTTCCGCTGCTGAGGAAGAGAGCATTCACAGTTGGCTTGTGACCAAGTACAACATGCTCGACAGTTACGTTTCTCGTGCCAATGACGTGGTCTCGACCTATAACTCTACGGGAGATCCCAGGCCGTGCGACAGCCTGGTCGGGGAGATGTTTGTCATTCGAGCCGAGTTCGGTCGTCAGACATTCTCGCCCCGGTCAAAGTGGTATCAGCAGTATGCCAATCTGTGGGGCTGTTACACCAACCTATGTCAATGGGTCGGCCATTACGGCGATGATGACGTCGCGCTCGGTAACTTCAACAATAACGTGGCGGCGCTTGCCCTATGATGACCGATCTTGCATCCACCACACCACAATCGCTCGGTCGCGATCCGATGGTCGGCCTGCGCCTGGCGCGTGTCGACGGGTTTGAGCCGGCCATTGCGCTCGGTCAGGACGAACTGCCTGCCTATCTGCGTCGTTTTACGATGCTGTTTGCCGACGATGCCACCATGCGCCGTGGCGGTATCGGCCGCGTGACGCGTGCCGTCAACGCCCAAGGCGTGGCCGTGGCACTCAAGCAGCTCATCTTGCCGACGCGCGATGAGTTTGACGACGATGCCGCTCACGAGGCGCTGGTCGCCAAGTTCAAGGCGGCGTTTCGCGAGGAATACGAATGCCATCGCGCCCTTTCGGGCCTTAAGGGCTTTCCCCGCCTC
>URAQ01000192.1 GCA_900545875.1 uncultured Collinsella sp. | reverse complement strand
AGCCCGTGCCATTGGTACTTCAGTTCCATGGGTATCCGGGTGCAAGTCGCAGCTGGTTTGAGCAGGCGTCGTTTGCGGGCATGGGCATGGCACTCATCGCCCTCGACTGCCCCGGCCAAGGAGGTCCCTCCGAGGACATTGGTGGATTTGAGGGCACAACGGTTGCCGGTCATATCGTCGCCGGTATCGACGGCGACCCGGCCAACCTCTACTATGTCCGCTTGCACCAAGATATTCGCATCCTGTGCCGCATCGTTCGCGAGCTCGAGGGCATCGATCTTGCGCGTGTGTTTGTGAACGGCGCGTCGCAGGGCGGCGGTTTGGGCATTGCGACCTGTGCGCTTAACAGCGAGCTTATCAATCGCGCCGCCATTCTCTATCCCTTCCTGTCAGATTTTCGCCTGGTTTGGGATCTGGACGCCGACGACATTGCCTACGAGGGTCTGCGCTATTGGTCGCGCTGGTTTGACGAGGACTCGACTCGTATTGACGAAGCCTATGCCAAGCTGGCGTACTTCGATTCCAAGAACTTTGCCCCTATGGTCAAATGCCCCGTGCTGTTTGGCACTGGCACAGCCGATATCGTCTGTCCGCCAGCGACGCAGTTTGCGGTCTATAACAACCTGACCTGCGAAAAGCGTCATGAGTTCTTTGAAGGCTTTGGCCACGAGGAGATTCAGGATTTTGACGATTTGATCATTCCGTTTTTCTGCAAGGGAGGGGAGGCTCATGTCTAAGTGCGAGAGCAATGTTGACGAGCTGATTGTCCCCGGGCTCGTGGGAATTCCTGGAACGGTTTCGTCAAGGCTCGCAGAATATCGGGACTGGCGCGGTGATGTCCAAGCAGATGTTTCTGATTTAGAGACATGCGCTTCGAATCTTGAGATTCAAGGCCTGGCCATTACGGCGATTGACTTTGTTAACCCCTGCGCCCGTTACTCGGAGGTCTCCTTTGAGCTCGGTGACGATGCGATTCACGCTCGTTTGATCGAGCCTGTCGGTCGTGCCCGAGTATCTGAGCGCGTGCCGCTGTGCCTGATGTTCCACGACATCGATCGGCCTGTGCGCGGCTGGCATCACATGACGAGATTTGCCGCCATGGGGTATGCCGTCCTCGCGCTGGATGACGATGTTGCTGGTGCGGACGACCTGCAGCGGGGGATTTCTTCGCCCGCTTTTGTCGAGCGCGTCCGTTGGGGTTGCGCGTTGGCGAAGGTGGCGCGCAATCTTGATGGCATGGACCCCGACCGCATCTTTGCATGGGGCGAGGGCCTTGGCGGCGGAGTCGCGCTGGCGGTTTCTGCTCTGGACGAGCGGGGCCTCGCCTGCACGGCGGTTGCCAATCCAATTCCCGGTGGCCTTGAGGCGCTGTCGTCTCGGGTGCGCGGATCGGTGCTCATGGGCACATCGCTCATGGATGCCGCGAGCGACCCCAAGGGCCAGTTTGCCGTATTCAACGGTCTTGAGTGTGACCGGAGGCATATCGTCTATGCCAAATACGCTCACGAGCGCATCAATGCGTTCGAAAACGAAGTCGTCGACTTCTTTAACCAAACGTTCTACCCGTGTTCTTTGGCCTAGGCGGCCTGGACACTGCCAACAAGAGTGGGCGGCATAGGGCTGCCCGCCAGACAACTAAGGAGATTCTTGTGGCAACTCAGAAATTCACCGGCGTTATCCCTCCCGTCGTTGTTCCCGATACCGAAGATCACCAGCTCGACGTTGCCTCCTTTGAGCGCAGCATCAACCGCATGATCGATGCCGGCGTCGATGGCTTGTTCTTCCTGGGCTCCTCGGGCGAGGTCGTCTTCTCCACCGACGAGCGTCGCCGTCAGATCATCGCCGAGGCCGTCCGTATCGTCGACCACCGCGTTCCCGTTCTGGTCGGCATCATCGACACCGAGACCGAGCGCATGATCGAGCACGGTAAGGTCGCTCAGGAGCTGGGCGCCGATGCTCTCGTCGCCACCTGCCCGTTCTATGCCCTGCAGGGCATGACCGAGGTCGAGGAGCACTTCCGCATCCTGCATGAGGAACTCGACCTGCCCATCTTCGCCTACGACATCCCCGTGTGTGTCCACACCAAGCTCCCCTGGAAGCTCCTTGCCAAGCTCGGTGCCGAGGGCGTTCTGGCCGGCGTCAAGGATTCCTCGGGTGATGACATCTCGTTCCGCTACCTCGTTCAGGAGAACGAGAAGAACGGCCATCCGATGAGCATCCTCACCGGTCACGAGGTTGTTGTCGACGGCGCTTACCTCGGTGGCGCCGACGGTTCCGTCCCGGGTCTCGCCAACGTTGAGCCCGAGGGCTACGTGCGTCAGTGGAAGGCCGCTCAGGCTGGTGACTGGGCTACCGTCAAGGCCGAGCAGGATCGCCTCAATGAGATTTCGCATATCTGGGATGTCACCTCGGGCGTCCAGGGCTATGCCGGTGGCGTCGGCGCCTTCAAGACCGCTATGAACCTCATGGGTATCTTCGACAGCCCGACCATGCCGCGCCCGGTGAAGGCCATGACCGGCGAGAACGTCGAGGCGATTAAGAAGGTCCTCCAGGACAACGGTCTCCTTTAAAGCTTTCCCAGGCACCCGATCTTGGGGCTCAAGTGGTCGGGCGTGACCCATTAGGTCAACGCCCGACCACTTTCACCCCAACCTCGGGCACCTGGGAAACCTTTACCAAGTTGCGGCGATAACACCGCCTTCATTTCCTGTAGTTGTTTTTATCTCCTAAGGAGAACGACATGGAGAACAAGTACGTCTGCTCTGTCGACATCGGCGGAACTAAGATCGCGACCGCCATTATGGAGTACCCGGCTGACGGCAGCGTGCCCCATCCCGTATTTGAGGCCGAGGTTCCTACTGAGGCCCAGGAGGGCGGCGAGGCCGTCTTCCAGCGTATCGAGGCGTCCATCAAGGCCGCTCTTGAGGCGAATCCCGATGTCGAGGTCCTCGGTGTCGGTATCGGTGCCGCAGGCGTCGTCGATCCCAAGACGGGCGCCATCGCGTATGCCAACGAGATCATGCCCGGCTGGTCCGGCGTTCAGTTGGGGCCGCGCCTGCGCGAGGACCTTGGTCTCCCCGTTGCCGTGGTGGGCGACGTGCAGGCTCATGCTCTGGGCGAGGCCCACTGGGGTGTCGGCAAGGGCAAGTTCTCCGTCTTGTGTCTGGGCATCGGTACGGGCATCGGCGGCGCATATGTCGAGAACGGCCGCGTGATGCAGGGCTTCCATGGTGCTGCCGGCCATATGGGCCACATCGAGTGTTCGGCTGCCGCCGGCATTCCCTGCGCCTGCGGGCGTTCTGGCCATCTTGAGTCGGTAGCCTCGGGCACCTCGATTGGCCGTATGTACGACGAGCGCTTCGGTCGCGTCGACCCCAGCCGTCCTTCGGTCGGTCGCGACGTGAACGACCTGTGCCGTGCTGGCGACGCAAAGGCGACCGAGGTCATCCATGACGCCGGCTTTGCGCTGGGTGCCAGCTTGGGCTCGCTCGCTAACATCCTGGACCCTGAGGTCATCGTGCTTTCGGGTGGCGTGATTCACCAAGGTCCCGATTGGCGTTCACAGACGTGGAAGGATTCGGTGCACGAGGGCTATGCCAGCCAGGCGCTCGATCCGCTTCAGGACACGCCGATCCTCATCGGTTCTCTGGAGGGCGATGCTCCGCTCATCGGTGCCGCCGAACACCTTCTTGCATCGTTGAAGTAAACATAACTACCAAGTGCGCCTTCTGAGGTGCCGCAGATTGACGTGAAAGAGGAGCGAAGCGTACTTCGGTACGCGAGCGACGGTTTGAACGTCAAGGTGCGGTGTCTCAGAAGGCTGTTTTGAGAAAGGTTGAGTCGAACATGACCGTCGATCCTTTGATTCAATCCCTGAAGGGCAAGCTCGTCGTGAGCGTTCAGGCGTATATGGGCGAGCCGCTTCGCACGCCCGAGACCATGGCTCAAATGTCTCGCGCTTGCGAGCTCGGCGG
>URAQ01000191.1 GCA_900545875.1 uncultured Collinsella sp. | reverse complement strand
CGGTTCTCGCTCACGTGGTCGATAAAGCCCTCGACGGTCTCAAGCTGCTGGGCGAGAGCTGCATCACCGTCAGCGTCCAGCGCGACGAGTGCGTTCGATACCGTGAGGGCGGGATGTCCGCAGGGGACAAAGCCTTCGATGACATCCATAGCTTCGGTAATGGTTGAGCCCAGGCCTGCGAGGGCATTGACGAGTTGCTGCTTGGTATCCATAACGGTCCTTTCGACGGGTCAATTTTGCTTGGCGAAAATATACGTGACGTGTTCGGTAGCAAAAGTGCGAAGTGTGGTGCACATTAGGGTCTTCACAGCTCGTGCATAGAATGGAAGCCTGCCTTTAGAACGTGGTAAGATAGCTATCCACGAGCGGGGTTCACCCCGCGTGTTCCTTGAAAAGTCGACGGTTATCGGGTGTTTGCAGACCCGATGCCATCCAGACTTTCCCGACATTCGGGGGCGACTGGTTTCGACACGATAGCTCTGAGAGAGGAAGCAAGCCGAGGTCTCCTCGCCTCGTTAAACAGGGGTACCGTCAAATTGAATTGACAACAACTCTTCTTTTGAGCCTATGGCTCTCGCTGCTTAGTTTATAGCGGCGCGTCAACCCGGTGATTTCCCCGACACCGGCGCGACGTCATGTTAGGGGAATGCTCCTGCGCACGTAATCGGTATGGCGCAGGCTAAGACCGAACCGGTTAGGACGCCGCGAGCGTGTCGCTGCGCGCAAAGCGTCCGAGACTAAACCAGCGACTGAGCTTGGAGATGCCAATCAGGGGGCTTTCGTGGACCGGAGTTCGATTCTCCGCGCCTCCACCATAAGCAACAGACAGTTAGATATTCGTATCTACCTGTCTTTTTATTTCTAGTCCGTACCGCGGAGAATCGAACTCTATGCAGGGCGCGGACGTAAAGAAAACGCGTAAGCGTTTTTAGCCCGCGGGCGAGGGCGCCGGTAGGCGGCCGAAGCCGGTGCGGATTTGCGAAGCAAATACGCGGATTCTCCGCGCAATGCTTCAGCCAGATATAGATGCGATGCCGATCGGGCGTCTTGCCCCGGTTTCAACCCATCAACGGATTCCCCCAACCGCGGAGAATCGAACTCTGCGCAGGGCGCGGGCGTAAAGAAAACGCCTCAGTGACGCAGAGTGGGACGCGCTTTCCCGATGGCAGCCCAGGCGGAAAGCACGTCCCGGAATCCGCGCTCAGACTGGGACGTAGTTTCCGGATGGCACCTCAAGCGGAAACTGCGACCCGGAATCCACGCTCAAACCGGGATGAGCTTTCCGCAAGACGGCCCCTAGGCACCCCGGACGCAAACCTCAGCCATCTCTACATAGATCTCGATAGATTTGCCTAGAACTCAAACAGTGCGTCTACCTGCGTATTTGTGAACCTAAACTCTCGGCAATAAGAAATCTTATATGAATTGACTTAGATTTTGTATATTCCGGCCCATAAGGGGATACACTACATCCTGAAAGACAAGCCGAAACACCGCGCGGCAGACCGCCGAGTCGGTGCAAACGCACAAGAGAGAGGGAATTTCTAATGGGCAAGATTCTTGGTATCGACCTTGGTACTACTAACTCCGCAATGGCCGTTCTCGAGGGCGGTTCTCCGACCATTATCGTGAACGCCGAGGGTGACCGCACCACCCCGTCCGTCGTGGGCTTCCGTGCCGACGGCGACCGTGTCGTGGGTAAGGCCGCTAAGAACCAGGCTGTCACCAACCCCAAGAACACCGTGTTTTCCATCAAGCGCTTCATGGGCCGCAAGTACTCCGAGTGCACCTCCGAGATCAAGACCGTGCCGTATGAGGTCAAGGAGGGCCAGGGCGGCCGTGCCGTCGTCGACATCGAGGGCAAGGATTACACCGCTGAGCAGGTGAGCGCCATGACGCTCGCGAAGATGAAGGCCGACGCCGAGAAGTACCTGGGCGAGACCGTCACCGACGCCGTCATCACCGTCCCGGCCTACTTCAACGACGCCCAGCGTCAGGCCACCAAGGACGCCGGCCGCATCGCCGGCCTCGACGTGAAGCGCATCGTCAACGAGCCCACCGCCTCTGCCCTGGCCTACGGCCTGGACAAGCAGGACAAGGAGCAGAAGGTCCTCGTCTTCGACCTCGGTGGCGGCACCTTCGACGTCTCCATCCTCGACCTCGCCGACGGCGTGTTTGAGGTTCTGTCCACCTCGGGCGACAACCACCTGGGCGGCGACGACTGGGATCAGCGCGTCATCGATTGGATGGCCGATAAGTTCCAGCAGGAGAACGGTGTCGACCTGCGTCAGGACCCCATGGCCCTGCAGCGTCTGAAGGAGGCCGCCGAGAACGCCAAGAAGGAGCTCTCCGCCGCCCAGCAGACCACCATCAACCTGCCGTTCATTACCATGAACCAGTCCGGCCCGCTGCACCTCAACTACACGCTGACCCGCGCCGAGTTCGAGAAGATCACCCGTGACCTGCTCGAGCGCTGCAAGCAGCCTGTCACCAACGCCCTGCGCGACGCCAAGCTTAAGCTTTCCGATCTGACCGAGGTCATCCTCGTCGGCGGCTCCACCCGTATGCCCGCCGTCCAGGAGCTCGTCAAGACTATGACCGGCAAGCAGCCCAACATGTCCGTGAACCCCGACGAGGTCGTTGCCGACGGCGCTGCCGTCCAGGGCGGCGTGCTCACCGGCGACGTCGAGGGCATCCTGCTGCTCGACGTTACCCCGCTGTCGCTGGGCGTCGAGACCATGGGCGGTATCATGACCAAGATGATCGACCGCAACACCACGATCCCGACCTCCAAGACCGAGGTCTACTCCACCGCTGCCGACAACCAGACCAGCGTCGAGATCAACGTGCTCCAGGGCGAGCGCGAGCTTGCCCGCGACAACAAGTCGCTCGGTAAGTTCCAACTGACCGGTATCCCGGCTGCCCGCCGCGGCGTGCCGCAGATCGAGGTCACCTTCGACATTGACGCCAACGGCATCGTCAAGGTCTCCGCTAAGGACAAGGGCACCGGCAAGGAGCAGCAGATCACCATTTCCGGCTCCACCGCTCTGTCCGACGACGAAGTCGATCGTATGGTCAAGGACGCCGAAGCTCATGCCGAGGAGGACAAGAAGCAGAAGGAAGAGGTCGAGGTCCGCAACCAGACCGACAGCCTGTGCTACTCCACTGAGCAGACCCTCAACGAGCTGGGCGACAAGGTTTCCGCCGACGTGAAGTCCAAGGCCGAGGCCGCTATCGCCGACGCCAAGAAGGCGCTCGAGGGCTCTGACGTCGAAGCCATCAAGGCCGCCGGCGAGTCCCTGCAGTCCGTGGCCTACGAGCTGGCCCAGGTTGTCTACGCCGACGCTCAGCAGCAGACCGACGGTGCCGCCGGTGCCCAGCCTGCCGACGATGACGTTGTCGACGCCGACTACGAGGTTGTGGACGACGAGGACAAGTAATCATGTCCGCCCGTAAAGCTCGCACGGAGGCGGCTGCCGCTGGCGCCGCCCCCGTTGACTCTGAGGAGAAGGACGTGAAGATTCCCGTAGAGGCCGTCGACGATACCGAGGCCAACGAGGCCGAGGCCGCCGAGGCTGCCGAGAACCAGGTAGAGGATTCCAACAAGGAGGCGACGATGACCGAGGACGAGATGGTGGAAGCCGCTATCCGCGCCGGTGAGGAAGCCGCCGACAACGACTTTAAGCTCAAGTTCGAGCAGGCCCAGAAGGAGCTTGCTGACGTGCGCAATGAGCTCGATGCTGCGGCAGAGGCTCAGAAGGTCGCCGAGGACAAGGCAAAGGACGCCACTGAGCGTACCGCCCGTCTTCAGGCCGACTGGGAGAACTTCCGTCGCCGCACCGCCAATGAGCGTATCGCCGAGCGCGAGCGCGCCGAGCAGCGCGTCCATCACCGCGTGGGTCAGCACATCCGCGTCCGAGTGTCCGTCAAGCCCCGTCTCGTGCGGGATCTCCACCCCGCCCAAAATCAGCTTTCGTCCCGGCGTCAGCCGGTGC
>URAQ01000190.1 GCA_900545875.1 uncultured Collinsella sp. | reverse complement strand
ACCTGGGCGCTCCCCGGTGGGGCGGCCTCCGTGCGCGACGCCCGCCGCAACGCCTTTGCCCTGCTCAGTGAGCTCGGCCTGCTCGAGCACCCAGGTGCCGCTCGGCTTTTGGACAGCCTCGACGAGCAAACACGCAGCGTGACAGCCACCATGATCGAGCGCGGCATCAACAGCCCGCGTACCAGCAGCATGGGGCGTCTCTTTGATGCCGCGACAGCGATTCTGGGTATCTGCGGCAAGGCAACCTACGAGGGCGAACCCGCCATAGAACTCGAAGCCGCCGCCTGGCGCGCGCTCGACGGCGAAAGTGCCTGCCCCACCGGCAATATGGCCAGCTTTTCCGTAACCGAATCATCCCGTCCGGACGACTGCCATGTTCTGAACTCCAGACCGCTTTTTGAGGCGCTTTTGGAGGGAATCAGGACCGGCGTGCCCGCCGGCAAGCTCGCGCTCGACTTCCATATCGCCATTGCACGCGCATCGGCACGTATCGCAAGCGAAATCTGCGCTCGCGAAGGCATCGACATCGTCGCGCTCTCGGGCGGCGTGTTCATGAACCGACTTTTGCTTCGGCTCCTCACGCGCGAGCTCAAAGACGCCGGTCTTGCCGTCTTGGTTCCCCACACCGTGCCCGTCAACGACGGCTGCATCGCCTACGGCCAGGCGGCGGTCGCCCGCGCTCGCCTCACGCAGATCGCATCGCGGTAGGCTGCTTGGCCAGCCCATGCGCCGCCGTCTCACAGGTGTAACGCGTTTGCCCGCAACCCCCGCGAGCGCTACCATCAACTGATGGACTATTAAGCGCCCATCCAGCGCAAAGCGTATAAAAGGGGAACATTATGTGCCTTGCCGTTCCCGGTAAAGTGGTCAAACGCGACGACGACCTAAAGGCGACCGTCGACATGATGGGCATCGAGCGCCCCGTGTCGCTGCGACTTGTGCCGACGGCACAGGTAGGCGACTATGTTCTCGTACACGCCGGCTTTGGCATCCAGATTGTCGACGAGCAGGAAGCGAAAGAGACACTCGAGCTCGTCAATACCATGACCGAGCTGGTCGAAGAGGACCAGCTCGCCACCAACCCGGCCGAGGCATACTAGTGGCGGCGGCGCAGCCGGTTCGCTCCGGTATCGACTTTTCGGCATTTCGCGACCCCAAGCTGGCTCGCGAGCTCATCGATCGTATTCATGAGCTTGTCGGCAACCGCAGCATCAACCTTATGGAAGTCTGCGGTACGCATACCGTGAGCATTGGCCGCTATGGCTTTCGCTCCATTATGCCGACGGGACTCAAACTGCTAAGCGGCCCGGGATGCCCCGTTTGCGTTACCGCCAACCGCGACATCGATCACGCAATCGCGCTTTCCAACATGGACGGCGCCATTATCACCACCTTTGGCGACATGATGCGCGTGCCCGGATCGTCCACCTCGCTTGCCGCGCAAAAGGCAGCGGGGCGCGATATCCGCATCGTCTACTCTCCGCTCGACGCACTCGACATTGCCGAGCAAAATCCCGAACGCCCGGTCATCTTTATGGGCGTCGGCTTTGAGACCACGACGCCCACCATTGCCGCCGCTATCCTGGAGGCCGACGCGCGCGGGCTCCAGAACTTCTCGGTCTACTGTGCTCACAAGACCACGCCGCCGGCTCTGCGTGCGATCTCCAACGACCCCGAGACGACCATCGACGGCTTTATCCTGCCTGGTCACGTCGCTACCATCACAGGCCTGGCACCCTTTGGGTTTTTGGTCGATGAGTTCGAGACCCCCGGCGTAGTCACCGGGTTTGAGCCGGTCGATATCTTGCAGGGCATCTGCATGCTGGTCCAGATGGTTGTCGAGAACAGGCCGGCGATCGACAACGCCTACCGCCGTGGCGTCAATGCAGACGGCAATCCCGTAGCGCGCCAGCTGGTCGAGCAGGTATTTGAGCCGTGCGACACCGCGTGGCGCGGGCTGGGGCCGATTGCCAATTCGGGTCTTTCCATCCGACCCGAATTCGCGCGTTTTGATGCCGGCACCCGCTTTGACGTACCCATTGAACCGACGGTCGAACCACGCGGGTGCCGCTGCGGCGACGTGCTGCGCGGTGCCATCACGCCGAGCGACTGCCCGTTGTTCGGCCACGCATGTACGCCCGAACACCCCGTCGGCCCCTGCATGGTGAGCTCCGAAGGTAGCTGCGCGGCGCACTTTAGATACCACGGCTAGCCCGGACGCACCCGCACGCTGGCACCACCCACGATTGGAGTTTTCGATATGTCCCGTACCGCCACCGATAGCACTGTCCTGCTGGGCCACGGCTCCGGCGGCCAGATGATGAAGCGCATTATCGATGAGGTCTTTCTAGATGCCTTTGGGTCGCCCGAGCTGCTTGCGGGCAACGATGCCGGTGTCGCCGCGCTGCCCGCAAGCGGGCGAATCGCCATGTCGACCGACAGCTTTGTAGTAACGCCGCAGTTCTTCCCCGGCGGCAATATCGGCCGCCTCGCCGTATGCGGAACCGTCAACGACGTCGCGACCTCGGGCGCTAACGTGCGCTACCTCTCATGTGGCTTTATCCTCGAAGAGGGCTATCCCATGGACAAGCTGCGCCAGATTGTGCAGACCATGGCCGAAACGGCACATGAGGCGGGCGTGAAGATTATCACCGGCGACACCAAGGTGGTCGAGCGCGGCGGTGCCGACGGCGTCTACATCAATACCGCCGGCGTGGGCGAAGTGCCCGCGGGCGTGGCGCTCAGCGGTGCAAACTGCCAGCCCGGCGATGTCATCTTGGTCTCGGGCACGCTGGGCGACCACGGCATCGCCATCATGAGCCAGCGCGAGGGCCTGACGTTTTCGAGCACCATCGAAAGCGACGCCGCGCCACTCAACCACCTGATTGCCGACGTGCTGGCCGCAGCGCCCGGCACGCGTTGCTTCCGCGACCCCACGCGCGGTGGCCTGGCGAGCACGCTCAACGAGTTTGCCCAGGCTAGCGGCGTTGCCATGGAGATCGACGAGGGCGCCGTGCCCGTGCGTCCCGATGTGCAGGCAGCTTGCGAGATGCTCGGCTATGACGTGCTGCAGGTGGCAAACGAGGGCAAGATGGTCGCCGTGGTGCCGGCCGAACAGGCCGATACGGCTCTAGCCGCCATGCGTGCTGCCCGCTACGGCGAGAACGCCGCGATTATCGGCCGCGTACTGCCGCTTGCCGAGGGCACCCGCCCCGCCGTGCGCGTACGCACCGGCTGGGGCTCAACCCGCATCCTCGACATGCTCGTAGGAGAGCAGCTGCCGAGAATTTGCTAACGACAGAGATGGTCGGGCAGCGCGGCCCGATACACGGTATTCAAAGTTGTTCAGATTTCAAACATGCCCGACATGCCAGCCCGGTATCATGGGTGCGTCCTATAACCCAAACGGCAGGAGCACCCATGGCAGCAGCTTTTTCCCATGTGATTTTTGATTTAGACGGCACCCTCCTCAACACGCTCGAGGACCTGGCGGCAGCCGGTAACCATACCTGCGAGATGCACGGCTGGCCCACGTTTGCCGTGGACGAGTACCGCTACAAAGTGGGAAACGGCATGCTTAAGCTGGTCGAGCGCTTTATGCCCGCCGAATACGCGGGCGACGGCCGTATGTTTGAGCAGACACTTGCCGAGTTTAGAGCTTATTACGGCAAGCACAAGGAGGACCACACCGCTCCCTACGCCGGCACGATTGAGATGCTCGACCGTCTGCGCGCTGCGGGCGTTCAGCTTGCCGTGCTCACCAACAAGGATCATATTTCGGCAGCCCCGCTTATCGAGAAATACTTTGGCCCCGAGCGCTTTGCGCTGGTGCAGGGCCGTGTGGACGCATTTCCGCCCAAACCCGAAGCACCCGTCACGCTGCATGTGATGAAGGAGCTGGGCGCCGATCCGGCAACCACGCTCTATGTGGGCGATTCCAATGTCGATATCCTGACCGGCCACAACGCCGGCCTTAAGAGCGCGGGCGTCAGCTGGGGCTTCCGCGGCCG
>URAQ01000189.1 GCA_900545875.1 uncultured Collinsella sp. | reverse complement strand
AAAGAGAAGAGGCGGGGCATGCCCCGCCTCTTACACCACATCTCTGCGCGCTACCTTGTAGGGTTCGCTCGGACGTCATTTTGGGTGGTTTTGCCTGCTACTAAAATGGTAACAGTACTCATATTTGCCCTTTTTTGCCCACAGACCTTTGAGGGTGCGGCGAAAAGGGCTTGTTTTGATTGTTTGGGGCAGGCGCGAGGCGCGGAAACGATGTCTGGAGCGACGGAGCGGCCTGGAATTCATCCGTAGAGGTCTTCATTGGCTGCGCCAGGAGTGTCCCTAGGTACCGGCACATAAGGAACGTCCCTAACTGCCGGAGGGGGCGTCTGCCGTGGCAGACGCCCCCTCCGGATGTGGGAAGTTTGCGCTGCAGGTTACTTGTCGGTGCCCAACTTGTGCGGCTTGAGAGCGAGCGCATTGACGAGTGCGTCGGTGGCAGACTTGACGGCTGCCGGCTGCGGATCGTTGACGTGATCCTCGGGATGCACGGGCAGGTCCTTCTTGACGGCATCGTGGATCAAGTTGAGGTACTCAGTCACGCCAGTGGTCGATAGGTGCGTGCCATCGCCATCGAACAGGTCGTTGCGGTTGGCGCTGTATCCGTACCAGTCGATAACGCGCACGTTCTTGTAGCGCGTAGCGGCGTTAGCGATGGCCTGGTTGGTAGAGCCAACCCACGGCTGCGGGCTGCGCGTGTTCACAAACACCACAATACGCTTATCTCCTGCATCGTCCATGATGGCGTCGATCTGGTCGTCGGTTACCAAGCCGTTGGTGCCCAGTGCAAAGACCACGATCTTGCCGGCAAGGTTCTGTTGAAGATAGCCCTCAAATGTCGCACGGCCCGCATCGAACTGGCGGCCCTTTTCGGCATCGATATGGCTGTGCGGGAACACGCCGTCAAAGGAATCAACGGCGCGCAGCGACACGGAGTCGCCGATCATCAACAGGTCATAGGAGCCATCGGGGAAGCCGTCGTTGTCCTTGTCGGTGTCGTCGGCCGCCTGTTGGTCGGCGGGCGCGGTGTTCTTGGCTTCCTTGTTCAGAACTTCGGCGCCCTCGCCGCTCAGCGCAGACGTCTCGGGCACAAAGATCAGACCGCCCAGTGCAACGACCAACACGACAGCGCAGGCTGCGCAGACAGGGACGTGCGCGCGCACCCAGTTGGCGGGCGTGGCGGTGCCGTCGCGGAACTCGGATACGGTGCGCCCAAAGGCGCCCTTTCTAAACGGCGTCTCGATAAAGCGATATGAGCATTCGGCCACGGCGACCACCAGCAGCACCTGCAAAATGTACTGCCACCACGGTGTATCGTTGATGTTGGCGACTGGGTTCATGAGCAACAGCAGCGGATAGTGCCACAGGTAGATGCTGTACGAGCGCTTGCCAACCCACACGAGTGGCTCGGCGGCCAAAGCTCGTGCGACCGTGCCCTGGGGCTGCACGCAGGCCGCGATGACCATGAGCGTGAGGATGGAGCATAACAGCGTGCCGCCGCGATACTGGAACGCGGTGTAGCCGTTGGTGAGCGCGACCATGGCGGCAAGGCCAACCAGACCCACGACGCCCAATACATCGATGGATGCGGGCGAGGACCAAAAGCGCACGAGGGCGCTCGGCTGTGCCGGGGCGGTCTCGGCTGATTCGTCGGCCTTCTCGCCAGGCTTGCCCTCGGCGTTCTTGCCGTGCTTGACGGCGCCAGCCAGGCGATTGAGCCCCAAACGATGAGCGAGACGCACCGGCGCCAGGTCGCGATCGGGGATAAAGGCCATCCAGGCACCCAGCAGCAGCGAGAACACGCGGGTGTCGGTGCCGTAGTACACGCGGCTGGGGTCGGCGGCAGGGTTGTAAAGCACCATCATGGCTAGGGCAGATACCGCGGCAAGGCCCAGAACCACGCGGCGCGTGTTGGGCTTGCTCACATGCATGGATACCATGGCAAACAGCAGTGGCGGCCAAATCAGGTAGAACTGTTCCTCGATGGCAAGCGACCAAAAGTGCGTGAGCGGCGAGGGGTCACCCAGAGCATTGAAGTACGAGACGTTTTGGGCAATCTGCCACCAGTTGTTGAAGAACAGCAGCGACGGCAGGATGTCGGGGCGCATCTTGGTGAGCATCACGTGGTTAAAGATGGTGCACAGCGCGCAGGTTACCACCACGACGGTCACCACGGCGGGGACCAGGCGACGGATGCGGCGAATCCAGAAGCTCTTAAGGTCGATGCGTCCGGTCTTAGCGACTTCGTTGAGCAGCAAGCGCGTGATCAGATAGCCCGAAAGCACAAAGAAGATCGTGACGCCAAGCAGGCCGCCCTGCGCCCACGTGAGGTTAAGGTGATAGAGCACCACCGCGACGACGGCGAGCGTACGCAGGCCGTCAAGGGCAGGGATGTAGCGGGATTTGGGGCGAGCAGGCGTCTGCTCCGCGGCGGGAGTGTTGGCGCGGCCCGCGTTGTTGGCAGAAGCGCGATGGGGGCTCGCGGTGCGTCGCGGTTCGTTGGCACGGCGTTCGCCCTTCACGCGTTCGTGCGGCGCCGGCTCGTTGCCCGTGCGGCGTCGACCGCGCGAGCCCGATTGCGAGAGTTGTTCCATAAAACATCATCCAATGACGAGAATAATCAGCACGTATTCATTGTAGCTGCCTGCTCCTGTGAATGCTTGCTGCTGGCGCAAGCTCAAGCGCGCGTCCACATCAAAGTGAACTAAAGTTATAGGGGGTGCGAGAGTGCACGATCGACGGCCGGCGGTGGGCATAAGGCTCGCAGATGAGGAGGTTTCCATGGCAGATCGCGGCATCGTTGCGGTGTTCGGCAGCATGAACATGGACCTTTCGGTGGCGTGCGAGCGCATGCCGCGCGCGGGCGAGACAGTCGGTGGCAGCGGTTTTATCGCCAATGCCGGTGGCAAGGGCGCCAACCAGGCCGTCGCCGCCGCGCGCATGGGTGTGCGCACGTGCATGATCGGCGCTGTTGGGCGCGATGCCTTTGGCGATGCACTTGTGGCAGGGCTCCAGGATGCCGGCGTGGGCGTTGAGCTTGTGACACGTCTCGATGACGTGGAGACCGGTACCGCGACTATCATTCGCTGTGAGAGTGACAACCGCATCGTGCTGTCGCCGGGCGCCAACCACGCGCTTACGGGTGAGGATGTGGCCTGCGCGCTGAGGCACCTGGTGGCCGATGGGCTCGACGGCGACGCCAGCGAGATTGCCCCGGCTGCCGGAAGCGTCTTTATCGCCCAGGGCGAATGTGACCTTGCGGCGACGGCCGAGGCGCTTGTTTGCGCTCACGAGCTGGGGTTCTATACGATCTTTAACCCGGCGCCGGCATGCGACCTGCCGGCAAGAGCGTGGCCTGCGGTCGACCTGGTCTGCCCCAACGAGACCGAGTGCCAGGTGCTGACGGGCATTCTGCCCACGGATGACGCGAGCTGCGTCACCGCGCTCAATGCGCTGCTCGACAAGGGCGCCGGGGCTGCGGTCATCACGCTGGGCGGCGCCGGCTCGGTTACGCTCGGCGATGACGGTGAGCTGCTGCGCATGCCGGCACTTTCGAGTACGGTAGTCGATACCACGGCCGCCGGCGATACGTTTATCGGCGCGTTGGCGGCGGCTCGCCTAGAGGGCTTGCCGCTCTTTGAGTGCATGGCCGCGGGTGCTCGCGCCTCGGCAGTGACGGTGTCGCGCCTGGGCGCTCAGCAATCGATTCCCACGCGCGCCGAAGTTGAACATTGGTTTGGTTAAACGATAAAGACGGAGAAGCGGAGTAGAACAATGGCAATCAAGAAGCTGATCCTTGATCTGGATATGGGTGTTGACGATGCGATGGCGCTGGCCTATGCCATCGCGAGCCCCGAAGTGGAGCTCGTGGGCATCACCACGTGCTTTGGCAACGTGCGCGTCGAGCAATCGGCGCACAATTGCCTGGCGGTGCTCGATCTGCTGGGTCGCCCCGAGGTTCCGGTGTACCTGGGTGCCGATCGTCCTCTGCAGGCGACTGAGCCCTATACGCCGCCGGCGTCCACCGCGCTCATTCACGGCAAGAACGGCATCGGCGGCGCGAGC
>URAQ01000188.1 GCA_900545875.1 uncultured Collinsella sp. | reverse complement strand
TCACAAGTGCAATAAGGCCGCAGCCGGGAATCCCGACTGCGGCCTTTTTGGTTACGACGATCCCTTGGGGACGGAGGGGTCATTTGGCGGTGCCGTTAAGCGGAAGGGGTGTTAGCGGGACTTTCTTTTGGGCATACAATGGCTATTGGCTTGCTGCGGTGAAGGTCTGTCCGCTCCGCAGCTGTTTTCTACGGTTAAAGGAGTATGTATGTCCGTTGAGGTCATGAGGTCTGTGATCGATGCTGCCGAGGGGCGCGTGCCCGTCGACACGCTGTTTACCAATGCGCAGATCGTCGACGTGTATGGCCAGCGTGTGGCGCCCGGCAGCGTTGCCGTCAAGGACGGTGTGATCGTCGGCGTGCTCTACGATGGTCGCGACGATGCCGCTGGCACCTACGAGGCAACTGAGGTCATCGACTGCCAGGGTCGCTATCTCGCTCCCGGTTTTATTGACGGGCATCTGCATATCGAGTCTTCGAACATCCGTCCCGCCGAGTATGCTCGCATGGCCGCGACGCGCGGTACCACCACCGCCATTGCCGACAGCCACGAGATTGCCAATGTTGCCGGTCACGACGGCTTGCGCTTTATGATTGAGGATGGCCGCCGCGCACCCATCTCCATCAAGTACATGATGCCTTCGTGCGTGCCCGCGCTGCCCGATGAGCAGGCCGGTGCCGTTATTTCGGCTGCCGATATGCAGGCGTTTTTTGCCGAGCATCCGGGCGATGTCTTTGGTCTGGGCGAGATGATGAACCTGCCGGGCGTCTTTATGGCCGATCCCGAGACCTGTGCTCGTATCGACGCCGCTAACCAGACGCCGTCCAAACAGGTCGACGGTCATGCCCCGCTCGTTGCCGGCAAGGACCTCAACGCCTATGCCGCAGCAGGTATTATCGCCGACCACGAGTCGACGATTCCCGAGGAGGCGCTCGACAAGTTATCTCGCGGCATGTACGTGATGCTGCGCGAAGGCACGTGCAGCCATGACCTGGCCAACCTGTCTCCGATGCTGCTGGAGAATCCCGCGCGCGCCCGCCGCTGCTGCTTTGCGACTGACGACCGCGCTCCTTCCGATGCGCTTGCGACCGGCATGATCGACAATGCCTGCCGCGTGGCGATTGAGGCCGGTATCGACCCCGTGGTCGCTATCTCTATGGCGTCCCTCTCCACGGCCGAGGCGTTTGGCCTGGATCACGGCTGCCGCGACCCGCACGAGCTACGCGGTGCGATTGCCCCGGGCAAGCGTGCCGACCTGCTGGTGCTCAATGACCTGACGTTTGCCACGGCTCCGCATCGCGTATATGCCGCCGGCGCTCTGGTGGCGCAGGACGGCACCTTTGTGGGCGAGGTTGCGCCCGAGATGGCCGAGGTTGCGGCCCTTGCCGATGAGCTGCGCGCCTCCGTTAAGCTGCCGAAGCTTTCGCTCGACGTGTTCGACTATGCCTTTAAGCCGGGCGAGGCCGTGATTGACGTGGTGCCGGGTAAGGCCATCACGGGTATGGCTCGCCCCGAGAGCGCCGAGGGCCTGCGCCGCATTATGCTGATTGAGCGCCATGGCCGCGGCGTGTCGCTGCAGGCCGAGGGTGCCGACGGCGACGGCCCCGCTGGCCTGGGCCTGGTCGGCAAGCATATCGGTCGCGGCTGGGTGCGCGGCTTCACCATCACCGGTGGCGCCATTGCCTCCACGATCGGCCACGACTCGCACAACGTATGCGTCGTGGGCGATAACGCTGCCGATATGATGGCGGCTGTTGAAGCCGTGGGGCAGGGCGGTCACGTGCTGGTGCGCAATGGCAAGGTCGTAGCGCGCATTCCGCTGGCGCTCGGTGGCCTGATGAGCGAGGGCACGGCCGAGGATGTGGCGGCGCAGCACGACGACTTTATGGTCAAGGCGCGCGCCATGGGCATCGAGCCGCCGCTCGACCCCATCATGGGCATCATCTTCCTGCCCCTGCCGGTGATTCCGACGCTCCGCATCCGCCCCGAGGGCATGTTCGACGTCACCACCTTCACCTACGCCGACTAGTCATCGGGGACGTTCTTAAACGACTGGTCGTCGGGGACACTCTTTGGCGTGCCGCCTGACGCCGCGACCGTGGGACCTCTGGCACGCGTGAGCTATTTGCCAGGTCCTTGTAACGTTTATGACTGCGGGGTCTTATTTGAGCTCCCTTTGGGTACGTTGGAATCGGATACACGTTCGATTCCAACAAGCCCGAAGGGAGCTTTTCTATGTTTAAACTGATTGCATCCGATATGGACGGCACGTTGCTTGACGAAAACGGCCAGGTGCCTCCCGAGACCTACGAACTGATTTTGGCGCTACGCGAGCATGGCGTGCATTTTGCCGCATCGTCAGGCCGCCGCTACGATCGCCTGTGCGAGTTCTTTGCGCCCGTTCGCGACAAGATGGACTTTGTCGCAGCTAACGGTGCCCAGGTCTTCGCCGACGGCAAAATGGTAGATCGCGAGGTGTATTCGCACCTGGCGATTCGAAAGCTCGCCCAGGCCGTCGCGACGTTTCCCAATTTGCATCTTGCGCTCTTTGACCGAACCAAGTCCTTTTTGCTCGATGACGAGTGCAAGTTCGTACGCGAGGTCGATAAGGACCTTCCCAATGCCGAGCGCATTTGGGAACTGCCCGATCCCAGCGTAAATATCATCAAGGCGAGTATCTTTTGCGATGACTGTGCCGTTATGGACAGTGCGTACGTGCTACAGCGAGAACTCGGTCAGCTCTTTACCTTTGCGCCTTCGGGCAACGCGTGGATCGATGCCATGCAGCCCGGTGTGTCGAAGGCCTCGGGCATCGCACAGCTTGCGGAGCATTACGGCATTGGACGCGACGAGATCATGGCGTTTGGCGACTCGATGAACGACTACGAGATCATTCGCTTTGTCGGCACGGGCTGCGCGATGGAAAACGCGCGCCCCGCGCTCAAAGCGGTTGCCGATCGCGTCGTAGGCTGCAACCGCGACCACGCTGTTCAACAGGAGCTTCGTCACGTGCTAGAGGGCCTCGCTTAATCCGACAGCTGGGGACGTTCCCGTTCTGCCGGCAGTGGGGGACAGTCCTTGCGGCTTTTCGCAAAGAGTGTCCCTAACGACTAGTCGTTTAAGAACGTCCCCAATGGCTAGTCGTTTAAGAACGTCCCCAATGACTAGGCGAGGGCGGCCATGATGGTGCGGGCGACGCCGTCGTGGTCGTTGTCGTATTCGGTGATGGCGTCGGCGGCCTCGCGGTCCTCGGGCTCGGCGTTGATCATGGCCATGCCGTGGCCCGCTGCCTGCAGCATGGGGATGTCGTTGATGTTGTCGCCGAAGGCCCAGGCGTCGGCGAGACGCTCGCCCAGGTGCTCGCATAGCCACGTGAGGGCCGTTCCCTTGGTGGCGCCCTCGCCCATGACCTCGATATTCATGGCGTACGAACGCGTGACCTCAATGCCTCCGAGTGTGTCGAGCTCCGCCGTGATGGCGTCGCGATCGGCCGGGTCGTGCCAGTACATGGCGATGCGTTCGAGTGTCTCGACCTCGTCGATCTTGCTGTCGATATCCATGTCGATCGGTGTTCGCGTACGCTTGAGCGAAGCCGCGATGTGGGGGTCGCCGCCGCAGAATTCGTCAAGGCGCGTGTAGAGCGAGCGGGGGAGGAAGCACTGCCCGTCCGCGAAGATATCGAAGGTGACATCATGGCCGGCGGCAATGCCATGGGCGCGGTGGGCGATGGCGCGGTCGAGCGGTCGGCTCAAAATGCGTGTGGCGCGCGAGGCGTCGGTGGGCACATCGTCGTCGAGCTGCCAGACGCTGGCACCGTTGGCACAGACCGCGTAGTGTACGGCGGGGTGGGCGAGGATGGACTCAAAGATGCCCGACAGCGGGCGCCCCGTGCAGGGCACAAACTCAATACCGCGGCGCGCAAGCTCGTCGAGCATCGCCCAGGTGGCATCGCTCATCTGCTTATCACTCGTCAGCAGTGTTCCATCCATATCGGAAAACACAATCATTCGATGCAGCCCTTTCTACTGGCATAAAAAGCGTGGCCGAGGGCGGTGATGCCCTGGCC
>URAQ01000187.1 GCA_900545875.1 uncultured Collinsella sp. | reverse complement strand
GTAGGAAAAGTCCACGGCATGGAAGCGCACGTCGCCGGCAAGCGGGACCAAGCCGCACGTGAGCTCGGTACCGTCGGCAGCCACCGCACGGCCCGACTCATCAACGGCAGCCACATCATGCAAGTGCCCGTACGCGCCCACGCCCTGGCCCTCGGGAATTTTCCATGCCCACGCGGCGTCGCCCGTCTGCACCAGCTCCACGCAGCCCTCGTCCACTTCGGGCTCAAGATCCATAGCCGCGAACAAGCGCTCGGCGCCGGCCAACGCATTGAGTAAGAAATTACCCAGCTGCGTAAACTGGTTGATGGGCATAGCCGCCTGGCGCACAAAGACCAGGTAGCTCGCGAGCGCGCCCACGTCGGCAAGCCCCTTGATGCAGAGCATGCCGCCCGCCACGGCGACGATGGCATAGTTGACGTAGCCAATCACGACGGTCATGGGCACCATGGAGTTGGCATAGCTCACGGCGGCGGTGCCGGTGCGGCGAAGCTCGTCGTTGCGGCATGTGAAGCCGGCGACATTCGCTGCCTCGTGATTAAAGACCTTGATGACCTTTTGGCCCGAGACCATCTCTTCGATATATCCGTCCAAGTCGCCAAGCGATGCCTGCTGGGCGGCAAAGAAACGCTTAGAGCGCGCGCCCGAGTAGCGCGCGTACAGCACAATGGCCACATCGCACACGAGCGTGATAATCGTGAGCTGCCAGTTAAGGATGATGAGCATGGCCGTGGTGCCCACAACCTGAATGGCGGCCTGAATCACGTTGGCAAAGCTGTTGTTGAGCGCCTCGGAGACGGTGTCGACGTCGTTGGTGAAAAAGCTCATGATGTCGCCCGAGCGCGTGCTGTCAAAATAGCTGAGCGGCAGCGTCTGGATGTGCGCGAACAGGTCGCGGCGAATATCGGACACCACACGTTGGGCCGCGCGCACCATGATTTGTGAGTAGCCCAGGGCCGAGAGCACACCCGCGGCGTAGATGATCGCCGTCAGGATGACCTGCTTGGCAAGCAGTTCCTCCCCGCCCGTGGCCAAACCGTTAACGATGGGGCGCACCATGTAGGTGCCGGCGAGGCTCGCGATGGCGGCGACGGAGGCGAGCACGCCCACCGCGAGCAACGAGAACTTGGCATGCCCCATGTAGGAGAGCAAACGGCGCACCGTGCGCTTGAGGTCGGCCGGGCGTGCTTGGGCTGCGGTCTTAGGCATGGCGCTCACCCCCTTCCAAGGGCAATCCGCTGGGGACGGAGGAAAACGGATCATTCGCGCAGCCATCGTCGCAGCCGTCGCCGGTGTCCGCGTTCCCCGCGAACTCCATCTGCGAGGCGTAAATCTCCTGGTAGATGTTGTCGCCCGCCAGCAGTTCCTCGTGCGTGCCCACGCCGTGGACACGACCGTCGTCCAACACCACAATGCGATCGGCATCCATGACGCTCGCGATGCGCTGGGCGATGATGAGCACGGTCGTATCGGGGATCCGAGCGATGTGCTCGCGAATCTTAGCGTCGGTCGCCATATCGACCGCGCTGGTGGAGTCATCAAAAATGAGCACGCGTGGATGCTTGAGCAGCGTGCGCGCGATGCACAGGCGTTGCTTCTGGCCACCCGAAACACCGGCGCCGCCTTGGCCCAGCTCGCCGTCCAGCCCGCCGATGCGATCAAGGAACTCGTCCACGCACGCCGCGTGGCAAGCCGCGAGGAGCTCATCATCCGACGCCTGCGGATTGCCCCACTGCAGGTTCTCGCGCACGGTGCCCGTGAACAGCACGTTCTTTTGCAACACAATGCCCACGGCATCACGTAGGGTCGCGAGGTCGTAGTCGCGCACGTCGTGTCCGCCCACAAGCACGGCGCCCTCGGTGGCGTCGTACAGGCGCGCAATCAGCTGCACAAGCGAGCTCTTGCCCGAGCCCGTGCCGCCGAGGATGCCCACCGTCGAGCCGCTCTCGATGCGAAGGTCGATATGCTGGAGCACATCCTCGGCTGCATCCGCGCGGTATTTAAAGGAAACGTCGCGAAACTCGATACTGCCGTCCGCTGGCGCCGCAATCGCGAGGTCTCCCGCGGGGTTGGCGATAAAGGGCTCCTCATCGAGCACCTCTGCGATACGGCCCACACTCGTAAGAGCGCGCGTAAGCAGCAAAAACACGTTGGAAATCATCATGAGCGAATTCATGATCAGCAGCACGTAGCTCATAAAGCCCGTGAGCGAGCCCACGCCCAGCTTGCCGGCGAGAATCATGTGGCCGCCAATCCACAGGATGGAGAGCGCAGCCACGTACATGGACAGCTGAAACACCGGCAGGTTGAGCACCGCGTTGCCAAAGGTCTTCGTCGCAGTGCCGGCGAGCTCGGTATTGACGGTGTCGAACTTGGCCTCCTCGTGCTCGGTACGAACGTAGGCCTTGACGGCACGCACGGCGGTGAGGTCTTCCTGTACCACGCCGTTGAGGTGGTCCATCGAGGTCTGGAGTTGGCGGTAGAGCGGACTGACGCGATAGGTGATGGCGCCCAGTACGATTGCCAGCACGGGCAAGATGATCGCAAAGACGGTGGCGAGCGGGCGCGACAGCATCAGCGCGTAGATAAGGCCGACGATAAGCGTCACCGGGCCGCGCACCATAGGGCGAAAGCCGTTGCCCACAGCATTTTGGATAACGGTGATGTCCGTGGTCATGCGGGTGACGAGCGAGCTGGCGTCGTAGTTGTCCAGGTTACCAAAAGCGAGCGTCTGATTCTTTTTGTACTCGGCCTCGCGCAGGTTAGCGCCTAGGCCCGAGGCAACGCGGGCGGACGTGCGGGCATAACCCAAGCCCAGTACCAGCGAAAGCGCAGCGCACACCAACATGTACGCGCCCTGCAGCAGCATGTAGTTGATATCACCCGCAGGCACGCCCACATCGATGATGTTGGCCATGATGACCGGGATAAACAGCTCGAGCACCGTCTCGACCGACACAAAGAACACGCCGAGGATGGCATCGCGACGGTATGCCCCTAGATAGGAAAACAGTATTTTGAGATTGCGCACGCAGGTTCAACCCCCATCAAACGTTGTTCGCAAACGCACGTATTATTGCGCGCCGAATAATGGTGTCAAGTATTCCGAAATCGTTTTCTGCAAGGTTAGCGCCGGCGGCGAGTTCTCGTGATGTGTGTCCATATTCACTCGGAATAATGGTGCGCGAGACTTTTTTCGCTCCGGCGTCAACACAAACCTTGACTCTACAATCGTTGTAGGGTTTTCACTACACTGGTACGTAAACAAACCCAGCCAGAAAGTGCCTCGCCCATGGAACACGACCTCACACGTGGCAATGTCCTCAAGACCATCGCGGTCTTTGCCCTGCCTTATATGCTCTCGTACTTTTTGCAGATGCTCTACGGCATGGCCGACCTGTACATGATGGGGCAGTTTAGCGGCGCCGCCGGCATCACCGCCGTGGGCAATGGCGCGCAGACGCTCTATATCATTACCGTGACGCTCGTGGGCCTGGCCATGGGAACGACGGTTATCGTCGGCCACGCCGTGGGCTCGCGCCGGTTTGACCGCGCCGAGACCGCCATCGGCAACACCATTACGCTCTTTATGGGTGTCTCGGTGGTGCTGGCCGCCATCTTGCTTGCGCTGTGCCCGCAAATTGTGGCGCTCATTGGAACTCCCGCCGAAGCCGTCGAAGGCACTGCCGCCTACCTGCGTATCTGCTTTATCGGCATTCCCTTTATCGCCGCGTACAACATTCTCTCGGCCATCTTTCGCGGGCTGGGCGATTCGCGCTCGCCTATGTACGTGATCGGCGTGGCGTGCATCATCAACATCGCGCTCGACTTTCTGTTTATCGGCCACATGGGACTCGGCCCCGTGGGCGCAGCGCTCGGCACGGTAACCGCCCAGACGGCCAGCGTTGCCCTCGCGCTCGTGTGGCTCAAGAGTCGCCGCACGAACATCCACGTTAAGCGCAGCGACCTGCGCCCCCAGCCCGAGGTGCTCGGCAGCATTCTTAAGATCGGCGTGCCCGTGGCCGTGCAGGACGGCTGCATCCAGGTGGCGTTTATGTTTATCACCGTCATCGCCAACCACCGAGGGCTCGTCGACGCCGCCGC
>URAQ01000186.1 GCA_900545875.1 uncultured Collinsella sp. | reverse complement strand
ACCACCATCGGCGCGCTGCTCTCGGCGATCGGGATCGCCGGGATGAGCAGGCTCAACTCCGCCAACGTCCTGGCCATGAGCGGGCGGGCCATCGAGGCGGCGGGGGACGTCGACATCCTGCTGCTGGATAAGACCGGAACCATCACCTTGGGCAACCGTCAGGCGAGCGAATTTATTCCGGTGGACGGGGCGAGCGAGCAGGAGCTGGCCGACGCGGCCCAGCTCTCCTCGCTGGCCGACGAGACCCCCGAGGGCCGCTCCATCGTCGTGCTCGCCAAGGAGCAGTTTGGGCTGCGCGGCCGCACACTCGAGGATAAGGGCATGGAGTTCATCCCCTTCACCGCGGCGACCCGCATGTCCGGTGTGAACTACGCCGACAGCGAGATTCGCAAGGGTGCGGCCGATTCCGTTCGCGCTTATGTGGAGGCTGCCGGAGGAGTGTTCTCGAAGGAGTGCGACGAGGCCGTCGAACGCATTGCGAAGGTGGGTGGCACTCCGTTGGTCGTGGCAAAGGACCGACGTGTGCTGGGTGTCGTCTACCTTAAGGACATCATCAAGTCCGGCGTGAAGGAAAAGTTCGCCGATCTGCGCCGCATGGGTATCAAGACCATAATGGTGACGGGTGATAATCCGCTGACGGCCGCCGCCATCGCCGCCGAGGCCGGTGTGGACGACTTCCTGGCCGAAGCGACGCCCGAGGGCAAGCTCGATAAGATCCGCGCGTTCCAGCGTGAGGGCCATCTGGTCGCGATGACCGGCGACGGCACCAACGACGCGCCCGCTCTGGCTCAGGCCGACGTCGCCGTGGCCATGAACACGGGAACCCAGGCTGCCAAGGAGGCCGGCAACATGGTCGACCTCGACTCCAGCCCCACCAAGCTCATCGATATCGTGCGTATCGGCAAGCAACTGCTCATGACCCGCGGCTCGCTCACGACCTTCTCGGTTGCCAACGACGTCGCCAAGTATTTCGCCATCATCCCGGCGCTATTCTCGCCGATCTACCCCGGGTTGGACGCCCTCAACATCCTGGGGCTCACCAGCCCGTTGACTGCCGTGCTGTCCGCCATTATCTACAACGCGCTGGTCATCGTCGCGCTGATTCCTGCCGCCCTGAAAGGCGTGAAGTACCGCGAGCTTTCGTCCGGCCAGCTGCTGACCCACAACCTGCTGGTGTGGGGTCTGGGCGGTATCGTGGCGCCGTTCGTATTCATCAAGATTATCGACATGCTGCTGGCCTTGTTCGGCATTGGCATGATGTAGACGGAGGTATGTATGTTCAAAGGTATCGCATCGCGCGCACTCGGCGTGTTCGCGCTGTTTACCATCGTCTGCGGCCTGGGATACACGCTTGTGGTGACCGGCGTCGCGCAGCTTGCGTTTCCGTACCAGGCGAACGGATCGCTTATTACGGTCGACGACAAGGTTGTGGGTTCCGAACTCATCGGCCAGAACTTCGATGACGAAGCCCACATGTGGGGTCGTATCCAGAACGTGTCAATTGTCGAAGGCGAAGACGGCGAGCTCATGGCGTATGGTGCCCCGTCCAACCTGTCCCCGGCGAGTGAGGAGTATCGGCAGCTTGTGGACGCGCGCGTGAAGAAGATCCGCGCCGCCAACCCCGATGCCGATATGGACGCTGTGCCCGTCGACCTGGTGACGTGCTCGGGGTCCGGCCTCGACCCGGAGATCTCTCCGGATGCCGCCGAGTACCAGGTCCCGCGCCTTGCCAAGGCCACGGGCAAGAGCGAAGGTGAGGTGCGCGAGATCATCGCCCAGTGCACCAAAGGCCGATTCCTGGGCGTCTTCGGCGAGCCCACGGTCAACGTGCTCAAGGTGAACCTTATGCTGGACGGCGCGCTGTAGGTGAGGGAGTGGCGGATGAGGGCGTGACTGACTATCTGAGCCCTCAATTCCACCCCGCCCATCAGTTGCGGTGAAATACGGACTGTTTTGCCTGTCAAAAGCCTCATCTACTCCGTATTCCACCGCAACTTTTTTGTGAGGGTCGGGATTGAAGGTGGGGAGTGCGAGCGAGTGCGATTGCGGCGGATACTGATACGATAGGTACGTTAGCAACTGCCGCCCAGCGGCTCAAACGAAAGGAACCCTGTATGGAGTCCTCCGCCTATCCGATGCTCTTTAGCCCGATCAAGGTCGGTACGACCGAGGTCAAGAACCGCGTCTTTATGCCGCCGGTGTCCACCAACCTGGCCGATCATGGCTATGTGACCGACGATTTGGTCGATCATTACCGTGCCCGCGCCAAGGGCGGCGTGGGCCTGATCATCACCGAAGTCGTGACGGTCGAGCCCACCTATACCTATCTGCCGGGTGACATGTGCTGCTACGACGACACGTTTATTCCTGGCTGGGAAAAGCTCGCCGCGGCCGTCCACGAGTACGGTTGCAAAATCATGCCGCAGCTCTTCCACCCCGCCTACATGGCCTTTAACATTCCGGGCACGCCGCGCCTGATCGCTCCGTCCTTTGTGGGCCCGTCCTATGCCCGCGAGGCACCGCGCCCCATCACGGTCGACGAGATTCACGAGCTCACGCATCAGTTTGGCGACGCTGCCGTGCGTATGCAGAAGGCTGGCGTCGATGGCGTTGAAGTCCATGCGGCACACGCCCACGGCATGCTCGGCGGCTTTTTGACTCCGCTCTACAACAAGCGTACCGACGAGTATGGTGGCTCGCTCGACGCCCGTATGCGCTTCTTGCTCGAGGTCATCGCCGAGATTCGTGAGCGCTGCGGCAAGGACTTTATCATCGACGTCCGCATTTCGGGCGATGAGTACACCGATGGCGGCCTGACCCTCAACGACATGATCTACGTCTCGCGTCGCCTGGAGAAGGCCGGCGTCGACATGATTCATGTGTCGGGTGGTACCACCATCAAGCGCGGCTCCGCAATTCCCGCCGCCGGTACCCAGCAGGCCTCGCATGCCGCCTGCTCGCGCGAGATCAAAAAGCACGTCAACATTCCCGTCGCCACCGTCGGTCGCATTAACGAGGCCTGGATCGCCGAGGAGCTGATCGAGGACGGCGCTGCCGACATCTGCATGATGGGCCGCGCCAATCTGTGCGATGCCGAGTTCTGCAATAAGGCCGCTGCCGGCAACGCCGACGATATCCGCCCCTGCATTGGCTGCCTGCGCTGCCTGAACGGCATTATGTTTGGCAAGCGCATCTCCTGCACCGTCAACCCCGATGTTGAGCGCGACGAGGCCGGTTACGAGCCTGCCGCCGAGGCCAAGAACGTACTGGTTGTGGGCGCTGGTCCTGCGGGCATGGAGGCAGCCTACATTGCCGCCAAGCGCGGTCATAACGTGGTGCTCGTGGACAAACAGGACGAGCCGGGTGGCGAGATGCGCATCGCGGCCGTTCCGCCGGCAAAGCAGGAACTCACCCGCGTGATCAAGTATCAGTACCGTCGCCTGGCCGAGGTCGGCGTGAAGTGCGTATTTGGCACCGAGCTTACTGCCGAGGACATTCAGCGTGACTACGCCGGCTACGAGGTCGTCCTGGCCTATGGCGCCGAGCCCATCGCCCCGGCCTTCATGCAGGGATTTAAGCAGGTCATGACGGCTGACGACCTATTGGGCGGCAAGGCTTTCCCGGGCAAGAAGATCGTCATTGTGGGCGGCGGCACCGTTGGCTGCGAGACGGCAGATTACCTGGCCCCGCTGGTCAACGACCTGTCGCCGGCCAATCGCGATGTCACCGTCATCGAGATGACCAAGACGCTTGCCGCCAACGAGGGCGGTGCCGGTCGCGCGGTGCTCATCACGCGCATGCTCTCCAAGGGCGTTCATGTGCTGACAGAGGCCAAGGTGACCGAGATTACCGAGGACACTATCAGCTACGAAAAGGACGGCGAGGTCCACACCATCACCGGTGCCGATACGCTGGTGCTTGCCATGGGCTATCGTCCCAATACCAAGTTGGCCGACGACCTTGCCGCTGCCGGCGTTACCACCCACGTGCTGGGCGACGCCAACAAGTGCGGCAACATCCGCGATGCCATCGGCGATGGCTATAAGGTTGCCTGCGAGCTCTAGTCACTCCCTTTGCACCAATCGATTGCAAAAAGCGGCGG
>URAQ01000185.1 GCA_900545875.1 uncultured Collinsella sp. | reverse complement strand
GTTTGCGAGCTCACGCGGCGGCCCTTGGTAACCCGACTTCCCGCGCCGTATCCGTAACGGCGCTCCCGGGGGAAGCGGATATACGCAAAGGAGTTTTATATGAGCAATCCCTCGAACCGCGCTTCGATGCGCGGGCAACTCACGCTGCGCGGCGTCGTCATCGGCGTCCTTGGCTGCGTGATCATCACGGCAAGCTCGGCCTATACCGCCCTCAAGATGGGCGCACTCCCCTGGCCGATCATTTTCGCTGCCGTCATCTCGCTGTTCTTCCTTAAGCTCATGGGCAACGCCAGCCTCAACGAGGCAAACGTCACCCACACCATCATGTCCGCAGGCGCCATGGTCGCCGGCGGTCTGGCGTTTACCATCCCGGGCGCCTGGATGCTGGGCTATGCCGACCAGATCAGTTGGCTCGACATGTTTATCGTGGCGCTCGCCGGCACTATCCTGGGCCTGCTGGCCACGGCGCTCATCCACCGTCACTTTATCGTGGACGCCGCGTTGGAGTTCCCCACCGGCAACGCCGCAGCTCAGACCCTGCGCGCCACCGAGGCCGGCGGCAAGACCGGCAAGCAGCTCTTTGGCTCTATGGCCATCGCAGGCATCTACAGCGTGCTTCGCGACGCTCTGGGCGTGGTGCCCAGCATGCTGTGCACGCTCAATATCCCCGGCGTGACCTTTGCCATCTATAACTCGCCCATGTTGCTGTCCATCGGCTTTTTGGTGGGCTTCGCCCCCGTCGCGTTCTGGTTTGCCGGCGCGCTGCTGGGCAACTTTGGCATCATCGTCGGCGGCACCGCTGCCGGTCTGTTCGACGTCGTAACCGCGCAGGGCATCGTCAAGTCCCTGGGTATGGGCCTCATGATGGGCTTTGGCGTCGCCGTCGTCCTCAAGGACATCCTGCCGCAGGTCGCCGGTATCGTCCGCGGTCTCGCTGCCGACAGCTCCACCGACACCGACGAGCAGTCGCTCATCTCGGGCTCCCTTAAGCTCGACGCCGGCATCATCGGCCTGGGCGCCGCCGCCATCGCCGTGATCGTCGCCATCGCGCTCGACCTTGGTCCCGTTCCAGCCGTCATCGTCACGCTGTTCACCTTTGTCACCACCATCATGAGCGCGCAGAGCTGCGGCCAGACGGGCATCGACCCCATGGAGATCTTCGGCCTCATCGTCATGCTCATCGTTGCCGCCTTCGCACAGCTCGCTCAGGTCAAACTGTTCTTTATCGCCGGCATCGTAGCCGTGGCGTGCGGCCTTGCGGGCGACGTCATGAACGACTTTAAGGCCGGCGCCGTGCTGGGCACCAACCCGCGCGCACAGTGGGTCGGTCAGGCCATCGGCGGCATCGTGGGCGCCCTGGTCGCCGCCGCCGTCATGGTCGCGCTCGTCACCGCCTATGGTCCGGACGCCTTTGGTCCCGACAAGAGCTTCGTTGCCGCGCAGGCAAGTGTGGTCGCCACCATGGTCTCGGGCATCCCGAGCGTACCGTGGTTCGCAGGCGGCTTTATCGCCGGCATCGTCATGTACTGGCTCGGCATTCCGGCCATGATGATCGGTCTAGGCGTGTACCTGCCGTTCTACATGTCGCTCACGGCCTTCTTGGGCTCCTGTGTCAAGCTCGCCTACGACAAGTGGGCCGCTCACCGCGACGCCGAGGCCGGTCTTTCGGACGAGGAGAAGGCCGCCAAAGACGCCGCCTTCCAGGAGCAGGGCCTGGTTGTCGCCAGCGGTCTGTTGGGCGGCGAGTCCATCGTCGGCGTTATCCTGGCGTTTGTCTCTGTTGGCCTGAGCCTGCTGGGCTAAACCCAACAACAACGTACCCGTACAGAGCGCGGGGTCGGAGACCATCCGGCCCCGCACTTTTTGTCTATTTGACTCTTATGATTCTCACGGCGTTTTTAGTCATGCCGATTGGCCTGACTTCCAGGTCAACAAACCCTGTCTGACACCTCGCTCAACGCGGTGTAGAGTAAAGACGACGGGCGGGATACGCGGCACGTGCCAGAACGAGGTGGACATGGAACTCGATAAACAACAGCTCAAGCGACTGCGCGAGCGCCATCATCGGCGCCATGGCATCCGCCCCGCCCACAGCGAGGCCATGGAGAACGCAAGCCGCTTTCTAAAGCGGGCATTCAACATTCGCGAGGGCCGCGCGCCCTATCACGTGATTCGCAAGCGCTTTGTAAACGGGGCTCGCCTGACTGGCTCGCACTTATGCATCCTGATCATTGCCATGTTGATCGCGAGTATCGGCCTCGATATCGACTCGGATATCGCCATTGTAGGTGCCATGCTCATCTGCCCGCTCATGGGCTCGGTCCTTGCCATGGCATACGGCATCGCCACGCTCGACCGCGAGATCACGGTCGAGGCCGTCGCGGGCCTGGCGCTGCAAATGGCCTTTTGCCTGGTCACGTCCACGTTGTACTTTAAGCTCTCGCCTCTTGGCACCACCACGGCCGCCATCGTCGACAATTCGACACCAACTGTGTGGGACCTTGCCGTCGCCCTCGCGGGCGGTTTTGCAGGTGGACTGGGCAACTCACGCGACCAAGAACCCGCCACGCTCATCGCCGGCGTAGCTGTGGCGACCGCGCTCATGCCGCCCCTGTGCGCAGCGGGTTATGGCATCGCCATCGCAAGCGGACCGCTGTTTCTCTCGGCGCTCTACGAATTTGGCATCAACGTGGTCTTTATCGCACTGGCGGCCGAAGCTGTGCTGCTGCTTTTACGCGTGCCGCTCAAGCGCGACCTGAACGGCGACGGCATTGTGACCGCCGAGGAAGATGCCGAGGTCGACGAGCTGTCGCGCAAGGTACGCCGCCGCATCATAGTGGGCACGGTAATCTTCGCCATCCCCTGCATCGTCATGACGGCGGGATCCATCGGCTCAGCGGAGGCCGGTGTGCAGGACGGTTACGGCGTCACCGAAACCACGCGCGAGCTCGCCGCGGTGCTGCCGGGCTTTAAGAATTACACCGTCGCCGTCGAGACCTCGACCGTTGAAGGCGACGAAGAGGGCATCGTCGAGCGCGAGATTGTCGCCCATGTGACGACAAGCGAGGCGCTTGGGGCGCACGACCGTCGCGTTGCCCGCAAGCTCATCGACCTCAACGTACCCGAGCTAGATCGCGTGGAATTCGATGTGAAGTAATGCCGGCGCGGGATGAGCGCTCGCACGGACGCAAGTTATGACGAGGCGCAGACGCGATACGGACACGAGCAAATAGCGGGGTTCAGTTCACACCCGCGCCCCGCTCGCCGTTTTATTGCCGTGAATCAACTGGCCGGATCGACATCGCCAGACTCCACTGTAAACGCCGGACCGGTACTCACCAGATAAAAACGGGTCACCCTGGTATCTCTAAATAGATAGAGCTGGCCCTGCTCGCGTCGGCGTGACATATACGCCACGTGGACCGTACCGAATTCTTCGCCGTTTTCCTTCTTTAATATCAGGATGTTGGGGTCATCCGTACGCTTAAACTGCCCATCTGTGCAGATTCCGTCTTGGTCGACCAGCTGCCATCGACAGTTGTCCTCCTCAAGAAAAGCCAGGGTTTCCCGACTCGTTTTGTCATCCCGGTAGAAACCATCAATGGCAAACCCTTCGGAAGCGCATTCCTGCATATAGGACGTTTCTCGGCTTATAGCAAACAGCCCTGTAGCGCCCAGGAGCACAGCCAGACAGACCACTGCAAGGGTTATCGAAATAGCACTGCGACCCATGTTAGCCGGACCAATACTTGTTGAACGGAGTGCAAAACATACTTGGTACCTCCGATATCAAAGCAAACGTCACCCGCGGCCCGCCGACAACTATGTGTTTCTAACATTAAACCATATGGCTACGACTCGTTGGAGATAGGTTCCATAAACGGACAGTGATATACGGCGAAAGGCCACACTTATCCATTAGCCCAGAGTTATGGAGGCCGTTTTTCATATTGCGAGACCGCGGTTTTCGGAAGTGCGGTGAAAAACTGAGCCCCGCCGACCAGACCGACTTTTTTAGCAACAAAACCGACGCTCCTATAAGTTGTCAAGAGGCAGTTTGCGGGAGCGTTCTCTCCAATTCGCACAGGAGCTCGTAATACCTCCTCTCCAGTTTCGTCGACCGC
>URAQ01000184.1 GCA_900545875.1 uncultured Collinsella sp. | reverse complement strand
CAGGCCGATGACGACTACACGGTCGCGCACGGCCTCGACAGCCGCCGCGATCTGAGCCGCGCCCTGGCCCTCGTCCACCAAACGCAGCGCGTACTCAACCAGCACGCGCTCGCCCAGGGTAACGTTATTGCTATCCACCACATACACATCGCCGCCCGGCGCCTCGGCAAGTGCGGTGCGGGCACTTTGGTTGGTGCCCGAAAGCTTAGCGCCCACGGTAATAATCACTGCCTCATCGCCGGCCTCACGCGCCTCGGCAATAGCCTGCGAAAACGCGTACGGGTTGACCTGGCCGGTCTTAGGCAGCTCATCGCGCTCCACGAGCATCTCGTAAAAGCGCTGGTGATCGATGTCGACGCCATCCATGTACACATCGGTGCCAAAGGTGACAGACAGCGGCAGAACACGCAGAGCGGGGTGCTCAGCCGGCGACATATCGCTCGCGGAATCGGTAATAATACGAATGGACATAGCGAATCCTTTCTTGCGCGGACCTCTCGCAGGGAATTTTGACAGCAAGCCCCGGCACGGCATACGCGCTCAAACGGGACTATGCAGTTGTTAATTGGAAGCAAATGCCTTGGCGGCCTTAGATCTCGCGCAGGGTGTTGAGAATCGTGCGTAGCGACGCATACATCTGCTCGCGCTGCTCCACACCCATAGCCTTACCGGTGGTATCGAGCACCTCGCGAATGATGCGGTCCGCCTCGCTCATACTCTCGCCGCCCAGAGCGGTCAGGCGCACCGGAGCACGATACTTAACGGCGGCATCGCCCGAATCATCGACCTCGACGTAGCCGCCCTCCTCCAGATGCGCGAGCGTGCGCGAGACGGCGGCGCGGGTCACGCCTGCCATGCGAGCGAGGTCGGCGCCAGTCAGGCCGTCCTTGCTGCGCTCAAGATAGTACAGGCACATAACGTCGGAGCCCTTGAGGCCCAGCCTTGCGCCCTCGGATGTCTTAATGCGCTGGATCTCCTTGTAGAGCCCGCTGATCAGTCCGACAAAGTCCTCGAAACGTGTCTCGTCGTTCTGCTGCATGGGAGACGACCGCCTTTCGCTTGCATAATGCTAACGGGTAAACATCTTAACCGTACTTATCGGCCGCCAGCCCTGCGCACCCTATTTGTTAACCCATCAACATAAAAACCACCACAAAGGGGACAGGCACCTTTGTGGTGGTTTGGGGCATCAATAGGTTCTAGGCGCCGCTACAGCTCCACGCAAGGATTGTCGCGGGTCACAAGCGTCTTAATGACAACCGTCGCTCCCAGATAGCGCTCAAGCAGCTCGGCTAAGCGATCGATCGCAGCCTGGCAATCCCCCATCCGCTCGGGCTCCACGCACTCAATCGCCAGGAACGCATCGGCCGAATCATCGGACAGCGCCGTTCGAACGCCGTCGCGCCAGTTCCAGCAGCGGCACACAGCGCCCGCATCGTCGATGTAGGCGAGCTCGCCGGGCAGCGTCGGATCGTCCGCCTCCTCGCCAAGCGGCAAGAACGCATCGCCACCGTCGGTCACCTTCAGGCGAAGGTCCCCCTCGATCGCATGCAGATCCTCGCCTCCCACGGGCAGCGCATAGGTCAGCGACACCGTGTTGTAAATATCCACCGCGGGCGTAATGTGGCCCACCGGCTTGCCTTTGAGCACGCGTTTGAGCAAGTTCTCGATCGAGCAGCGCGCGCCTTTCTTGGTCTTGAACAGACGATAGGCCTCGCGCCATGCCTTGACCGGTGCGTTCTCGCTGATAGTGTCGCTGGTCAGATGACGCTCCGCATCGATATTGGCGCGGTCGAGCAACGCCGCAATCGCATCCACGTCCTCTTGAGGAATCTGAGCCGTGGGCTTCATGCCCTCCACGACCACAACACCGACCGCTGCCTGCGGAAACAGCTCCCAGAATGAATCCTCGGCAATAAAGCTCTTCATACGCTCTCCCTTCATTGTGCGCGCCCGAGTGAGGGCGCCTAAACAAAAAGCGCCCTTACAACGGCCACCTTCAAAGTCCTACGGTGCCGTCACAAGAACGCTTGCGCTGTCCCCATCCGGAGAAGGGGACGATATGTCAGGCGTATTGTAACCCGAGTCATCCACGCGAGCAAAACCACCACAAAGGTGCCTGTCCCCTTTGTGGTGGATATGGACTCACGGCGAAGCTAGTGGCGAAGTCCCAGCAGCCCGCGGCCGCGATGACGGGCGTCGGCGTGTACTTGAACGTGCGGGCCGGCGGCTTTGACGGACTCGGGCAGGTGCGAGTACTTCTTCTCGAAGTTCTCCTCGAACATCACCGCCAGGTTGTGCGCGGCCTCGTCATAGCGCGCGGTGCTCTGCCAGTATTGGCGCGGCACCAGGATGCCATCGGGCACGCCGTGGCACGTCGTGGGAATGTCGACGTTAAAGATGTCGTCGTGCACGAACTCGCTGTCCTCGATGGTGCCGTCGAGGGCGCGCGCGACCAGCGAGCGCGTGTAGGCAAGCTCGATGCGATGGCCCACGCCGTAGCCGCCGCCGATCCAGCCGGTGTTGACCAGGTACACGCGCGTGCGGCCGTCGGCAATGCGCTCGCCAAGCATCTTGGCGTAAACCATGGGGTCGAGCGGCATAAACGGCTCGCCGAACAGCGAAGAGAACGTGGGCGTGGGCTCGGTGACGCCGACCTCGGTGCCGGGAATCTTAGCCGTAAAGCCCGTCACAAAGTGGTACATGGCGGCGTCGGCCGTCAGGCGCGAGATGGGCGGCAGCACGCCAAAAGCGTCGCAAGTCAGGAACAGCACGACACTCGGAGTGGTGCCCATGCCCTTAGTCCACGCGTTAGGAATGTGCTCCACGGGATAGGCCACGCGCGTGTTGTGCGTGATCGAGATGTCGTCGTAGTTGGGCTTGCGGTTCTCGTCGAGCACCACGTTTTCGCAAATGGCGCCAAAACGGACGGCGTTGAAGATCTCGGGCTCGTGGAAGGCGTCCAGGCCCTCGCATTTGGCGTAGCAGCCACCCTCGATGTTAAAGATGCCCATGTCGGACCAACCGTGCTCGTCGTCGCCGATCAGCAGGCGCGTGGGATTGGCCGAAAGCGTGGTCTTGCCGGTGCCGGACAGGCCAAAGAACACGGCGGTCTCGTGCGTGACGGGGTCCATGCTGGCCGAGCAATGCATGGGCAGCACGTCGTCCTCGACAGGCAGCAGGTAGTTCATGACACTGAAGATGGACTTTTTGATTTCGCCGGAGTAGCCGGTACCCGCGACCAAAATCACGCGCTCCTGGAAGTTGATGACCACGGCGGCGCTGGAGTTGAGGCCCTTGATGGCGGGGTCGCACTGGTAACCGGGCGCTGCGAGCACGCAGAAGTCGGGTTCGCCGGTGCGCGCGATTTCGCGGGCAAGCGGGCGGGCGAGCATCTGCTTAATAAAGAGTGCCTGGCTGGCACGCTCGCAGGCAACGAGCAGGCGACGCGTGTGGTTGCGGTCGGCGCCCGCCATGCCGCGGGTGACGAACACGTCGCGCTCGTTGAGATAGTCGACGATGCCGGCCTTGATGGCCTCATAGCTCTCGACGGACAGTGGGCGGTTGACCGCACCCCAGGCGATCTTGTCGTGAACATCGGGGGTGTCAACGATAAAACGATCGTTGGGCGAACGACCAGTGCGCTCCCCCGTCTCGATCACGAGCGCGCCATTAGAAGCCATACGGCCCTCTTTGCGACGAATAGCGTGCTCGACAAGCTCCGCGGCGGGTAGATCGACCAGCAGACGGGGTTGATTCTCGGCGGGATCTTCAACGAGCGTAATACCAAAGTTGGACAGAACTTCTGCAGGGGTAACACCAGGCATGGGGCCTCCTTTAAAAACGCGACACGTGGACGCGACGCGCACTTTACTCACGTAAAGCCCGTTGTACCCGATATGCAAAAACGTTTTTGCGGCAAGGGCGGCAAGCCCGCCCAACGGTCAAAAATCGCAGGCAAGCGGCCTAGTCATTGGGGACGTTTTTAAACGCCTAGTCATTGGGAACACTCTTGAACAGGCAACATTCAAGGAGCGCCCCCGGATGCCGGCACTTAGGGACGTTCCCAAAGTGCCGGCACATAAGGAACGTCCCTAACTGCCGGAGGGGGCGTCTGCCGTGGCAGACG
>URAQ01000183.1 GCA_900545875.1 uncultured Collinsella sp. | reverse complement strand
TGGGCCGCTTTGTGGCCGAGCAGGTGCCCCAAAAGCACGTCATCCTCAACAACGGCTACTGCCCGCGTCATCACATCATCACCGTCGAGCAGATCGTTGACGCGCAGGAGGCACATCCCGATGCGCTCGTACTGGCGCACCCCGAGTGCAAGGCCGACGTCCTGGCCGAGACCGACTACATCGGCTCCACTGCCGGCATCATCAAGTATGCCGAGGAGTCGGACGCCAGCGAGTTCATCATCGTGACGGTCCGCGGCGTGCTCTACGAGCTCGAGCGCCGCTGCCAGGGCACCGGCAAGAAGTTCTACTTCCCTGCGGTGCAGCCCACCTGCGTCAACATGGATCTCATCACGCTCGAAAAGCTCGTGCACTGCCTGGAGACGGGCGAGGGCGAGGTGCAGATTGGCGTGTCGGACGAGGCAGCCGATCAGGCCAAGCTCACGCTCGACCGCATGCTCGAGTACGCGGCGCGCTAGAACGATGTGACATGAGGGGCGGTCCCTTATGCCACATTACAAGGGAGAGGATTCCTGTGGAAACCAAACAATACCCCGATATGGAGTGTGACGTCGCCATTGCCGGTTGCGGCGTGGCGGGCCTGTATGCGGCTCTCAATCTGCCGACGAGCACGCGCATAATCATGCTCTCCAAGGGTGCCATCGACGAGTGCGATTCGATGCTCGCGCAGGGCGGCATCTGCGTACTGCCCGAGGGCTCTGACTACGATGCCTTCTTTGAGGACACCATGCATGCCGGCCACTACGAGAACCGCCGCGAGAGCGTTGACATCATGATTCGCTCGAGCCGCTCGGTCATCAACGACCTGCTGGCCATGGGCGTGGATTTTGAGCGCAAGGCCGACGGCAGCCTCGACTTTACCCGCGAGGGCGCGCACAGCCGCCCGCGCATTGCCTTCCATGCCGATATTACGGGCAAGGAGATTACGACCAAACTGCTCCAGGCTGTCCGCAAGCTGGACAACGTGCGGATTTTGGAGCACGTGGCCATGACCAACATCCTGACCGCCGAGCGCGATGGCGCCACGGTGTGCACCGGCGTCGTCGCCGTAGCCGTGGACGAGAACGATTCGGCTCGCCCCGCCGACGAGCTGGCAAATGCCGCTGAGGGCGTGCATGCCGGCGAGCCTTTTAAGATCCATGCCCGCCACACGCTGTGGGCTACGGGCGGTATCGGCGGCGTATACGACCATTCGACTAACTACCCGCAGCTCACGGGCGATGCCTGCTACATTGCTCAGGAGCATGGCATTAAGATGGAGCACCTGGACTACGTGCAGATTCACCCCACGGGACTGTTCTCGCCGCAGCCGGGCCGCACCTTCCTGATCAGCGAGAGCTGCCGCGGCGAGGGCGCGATTTTGCTCAACGCCGCCGGCGAGCGCTTTACCGACGAGTTGCAGCCGCGCGATGTGGTCGCCGCTGCTATTCGCGAGCAGATGAAGCAGGACGGCACCGAGCACGAATGGCTGAGCTTTGCCCCCGTCGAGCGCGATGTGGTGACCGGGCACTTTACCAACATCCGCGCGCGCTGCCTGGAGGACGGTCGCGATATCTTGGACGAGCCCATTCCCGTTACGCCCACGCAGCACTACTTTATGGGCGGCGTGTGGGTCGACAAGGACGGTCGCACCTCGATGCCCGAGCTCTACGCCGCGGGCGAGACGGCCTGCAATGGCGTTCACGGCAAGAATCGCCTAGCTTCTAACAGCCTGCTCGAGTCTCTGGTCTGGGGCCGCCGCGCCGCGTGGTATATGCGTACCGGCGAGTCGCTGGCCGTGGAGCAGGCCGCTGAGCCCGCGCTTGACGGGCGTCACCGCGCCCTGAGCGCCGACCCCCTTGCAATCGATGATTTGGCCCGCGCTGCTGGCACGCAGGCCGTGGAGGAGTAGACCATGAATCCCATTACCATGAAGCTCGTCGTCGATGATCTGATTTTGCAGGCTCTGCGCGAGGACATCACGTTTGAGGACGTGAGTACGGCGAGCGTGTGCCCCACGGCGCGCCCCGCTACCGTTGAGCTCATCGCCAAGGCCGACGGCATTATCGCCGGCCTGGACGTATTCGCCCGCACCTTTGAGCTGCTGGATCCGCAGAGCTCCGTGTTGTTCGATGTCGCGGACGGCGACGAGGTGCACGCTGGCGACCATGTGGGCCAGGTGCGCGGCGACGCGCGCGTGCTGCTTTCGGGCGAGCGCGTGGCGCTCAACTATCTGCAGCGCATGAGCGGCATCGCCACTTACACGCATCGGATGGCGGCTGCGCTCGAGGGCACCAAGACCGTGCTTGTCGACACGCGCAAGACCACGCCGGGAATGCGCGTCTTCGAGAAGGCCGCAGTCGAGATCGGCGGCGGCAGCAACCACCGCTATAACCTGTCGACGGCTGTCATGCTCAAGGACAACCACATCGACGCCGCCGGTGGCGTGACGCGCGCGATTGAGATGGCGCGCGCCCATGCATCGTTTACCACGACGGTCGAGATTGAGTGCGAGAACCTGGACATGGTGCGCGAGGCCGTGGAGGCCGGCGCCGATATCATCATGTTCGACAACATGACCCACGACGACATGGCTGCCGCGATCGAGCTTATCGCCGGCCGCGCCAAGACCGAGTGCTCGGGCAACGTGGACGCCAGCAATGTCCGAGCGCTCGCCGACCTGGGCGTTGACTTTATTAGCTCGGGGGCGTTGACGCACTCTGCGCCGATCCTCGACCTTTCGCTTAAGCACCTGCGTCTGCTGGACGGTAAATAATGGATGCCCGCGAGCGTCGCCGCGCCATCATGGGCGTACTCGAGGGGGCCACGGAGCCCGTTTCGGGCAGCGCGCTTGCCCGCGAGGTGGGTGTGAGCCGCCAGGTCGTGGTGCAGGACATTGCCCTGCTGCGCGCCGACGGACACGATATCGTGGCGACCAACCGTGGTTATGTGCTGCAGGAGGCCCCCAGCAGCCCCGCTGTGCCCACGCGCTTGGTCAAGGTTCGCCACAGCGTGGAGCAGGCAGGCGATGAGCTCACGAGTGTCGTCGACGCCGGAGGCGCCGTGCTCAACGTGATCGTCAATCACCGCGTGTACGGTAAGATCACGGCCGACTTGGATATCCGCAATCGTCGCGATGTTGAGCGCTACCTGCACGATATCGAGAGCGGCAAGAGCTTTCCGCTGCTGACGGTAACCAGCGGCTATCACTTCCATCGCATTGCGGCAGAAGACGAGCAAACTCTCGACGAGATCGAGGCCATGCTCAAGGAGAAGGGCTACCTAGCCGACTTGATGCCCTACGAGGACGATTTGTCCTAGACGACGCCGCATCTATAAGTTGCGGTGAAATAGTTCCTAAAATCGGCATCCAAGCCATAAAACAGGAACTATTCCACCGCAACTGCCAAGGGTCCCGCTCCAAATTAGCTGCCCATACAAGCAAAAGGAGGCCTCCGCGGCGATGCGGAGGCCTCCTTTTTTGTGCACGGTGTACTTTTGAGTGTGCAAGTGGGGAGTTGTTACTCCTCGACGATCTCGGTGATCGCGCCAGCGGGGCAAGCGTCCTGGCAAGCGCCACAGGCGACGCAGGAGTCCTCGTCAGCAACGGTAGCGACGTCCTGGAGCTCCAGAACGCCAGCGGGGCAGGAGTCGACGCAAACGCCACAAGCGATGCACTCGTCGGCATCAATTACGGGATGAGCCATGGTAGTTTCCTCTCTGTTGACCGACGCTACAGACGATGCGCGCCGGTTTGATTCGGGCAAAAACATACCACGGGAGCGACCGTTTGCAATACCCTCTGGCCGGCATCTTCATACCGTTCGCCGAGTATGCCAAGGTTTACTAAAAAACGTGCAGGTGGGGCCGTTGAGCTGCGTAAATGTTAGCTAAAGGTGACTTGAAATATTGAGCTATTGGGCGCGCCTGCGGAAAGGGCCAGTGTCCCGTCCGTCTTCCAGACCACGTAATCGTTCCCCGCAAGCTCCGCCGCGGATTTGACCCCCTTCTGCTCGTCCACCTTCACGCCGTCGAACAGCGTTTCCACGTCGTAAACCGGCGCTGCCTCCGTGGTAGCCTCATTCTGCGTGACCACCACCGTGATTTTGTTGCCCGCTGTTCCCGGGTATTTCGCCGCGGCAAAATTGTTTTCCGCCGCCTT
>URAQ01000182.1 GCA_900545875.1 uncultured Collinsella sp. | reverse complement strand
ACTACCACCAGTTCGACTACTAATTTCATTTGGGGGAAACCGCAATGAGGCAATACATCTTTGCCAGCCACGCGCATTTTGCGACCGGCATCAAAGAGAGCACCGAGCTGCTCTCGGGCGCGCGCGATAACGTCCACGACCTGTCGATGTTTGTCGACGGCCGCACCGACGTCGCCGAGGAGGCCGCCAAGCTCCTGGCGACCTTCGACCCCGCCGACGACGTAATCGTGTGCACCGACCTGTTTGGCGGCAGCGTCAACAACGAGTTCACCAAGATCGTCCAGACGCGCCCCAACACCTACCTGGTTGCCAACATGAATCTGCCGCTGCTGATCCAGCTGCTCTTTTCGGACCAGGAGGCTCCCGCCGATCAGGTTATCCGCGAGATCCTCGCGGCTGACGACACGCGCGTCAAGTTTGTCAACGACCTGCTGACCGATGCGGATGACGAGGAAGAGTTCTAGTCACCGCCTGCTATTAATGGGGCCGGGTTTCCGGCATGAGACCTTTGGGGGTCAATCATGATTCAACTGCTTCGCGTCGACCATCGTCTGCTTCATGGCCAGGTGGCCGTCTCTTGGGTCCAGGGCTTGGGCTCCGACTGCATCTTCTGCGTTGGCGACAAGGTTGCCAACGATCCCGTCTGGAAGACTACGCTCAAGATGGGAAAGCCGGCCAACGTCAAGCTCGTCATTAAGGACATGGAGCACGCCATCGAGGCCATCAACTCCGGTGTTACCGATAAGTACAAGATGATCATCTGCGTCGCCAGCATCGCCGAGGCCAAGCAGCTTGTCGACGGCTGCCCGCAGATCACCTCCATCAACCTGGGCAACACCAAGTCCAAGGACGAGCAGCGTCCCGATGCCCGTAAGATCTCCCGCCAGATCTTTGTGACTGCTGCCGAGGAAGAGGACATTCGCGAGCTCGTCGGCCGCGGTGTCGAGGTCGAGATTCGCGCTCTGGCCGACGACCCCAAGGTCGATGCCCTAAGCGCCCTCTAATTGGGAACCACGGGCGGCGCGCACGGCGCCGCCCCTATTCGTGGGCGTACCGGATAAACGCTTTACCCGTTACCCCCATCTACCGTTCACCGGGAGTACACGCCCGTTGAGCGATTGGTATTAAATAGTTTTCGCATGACTATATAATTGGTATCAAATCATTTGCACCGGTTTAGGTGTTAACAGCACACCGGTACAAGCTGGATCTGTCTGGGCGATTGTCGGCATGGAAAAGGGCGCGCTGACAAGTCGGGAATCGCCGCGCGGATCCAAGAGGGATCAAAGGGAGGAACAATGCTTGTTCAAGCGATCCTCATCGGACTTATCGCTGCCTTCGGTAAGCTCGATTATCAGCTCGGTACGCTCTATGCGTTCCGCCCGATCGTTCTGTGCCCGCTCGTCGGCATAGTCCTCGGGGACCTGCAGTCCGGCCTCGCCATCGGTGCGAGCCTCGAGCTGCTCTTCATGGGTTCTATCTCCATCGGCGCTTACGTGCCGCCCGATGAGTGTATTGGCGGTGTGCTCGCCTGCGCCTTCGCTATTCAGCTGGGCCAGAGCACCGAGGCCGCTATCGCGCTCGCGATGCCCATCGCCACTCTGTGCCTGGCCATTAAGAACGTCCTCAACGCCGGTATGCCCCTTCTGGTCGACCGTGCCGACGTCTTTGCCAGCAAGGGTAACCTCAAGGGTATCTACGCTATGCACTGGATTATCGGTCTCGTGATTGTCGTCCTGGCCTTTATCCTGTGCTCGGTCTCCTTCTATCTGGGTGCCGACGCTGTTCAGGGCCTGCTCGACTTCATCCCGACGTTCGTCCTCGATGGCTTTGGCGTCGCAGCCAACATCCTGCCTGCCATGGGCTTCGCCATGCTCGGCCGTCTGGTGCTTACCAAGCAGCTCGTGCCGTTCTACTTCCTGGGCTTCCTGCTGTGCTCCTATGCCAACGTGCCCGTCCTCGGCGTCGCCCTGATCGCAATCATCATCGGCATCGACAAGTACGACCTGCTGGGCCTTGGTGGCGCCCAGTCCCAGCTTTCTGTGGAAGGGGATGAGGACGATGACTTCTAATTCCGAGAACCAGATTACTCGCTCCGACCTCATTAAGAGCGCCGTGAACACCGGCGCCCTGGGCATGGAATTCTCCTGGACCTACTACAAGCAGATGAACATTGCCTTCTGCCTGATGGTCGCCAACATGCTCAAGAAGATCTATGCCGGCCGTCCCGATGATTACGCCGAGGCCTTGCACCGTCACAGCGCATTCTTCAACATCACCCCGCAGCTCGCTCCCTTCGTGGGTGGCATCGCGATGGCCATGGAAGAAAAGGTCGCTCGTGGCGAGGTTGAGCCCGAGAGCGTCAACGACATCAAGGCCGCCCTCATGGGTCCGCTTTCCGGCCTGGGTGACTCCTTCTTCCTGTCCACCCTGCGCGTCGTCGCCGCTGCCGTGGGCATCAGCCTGTGCCAGGCCGGCAACGTCTTTGGCCCCATCGCCTTCCTGCTCGTCTACAACATCCCGGCGTTCCTGATTCGTATCTTTGGCGCTATCAAGGGTTATGAGCTAGGCATTGGCTTCCTCGACGAGGCTCAGAAGACCGGCCTGATGCAAAAGATCATGGCCTGCGTCGGCATTGTCGGCGTTATGGTCGTCGGCGCCATGAGCAAGGACATGTTCTGGGCTTCGTTGCCCATCGCCATCGGTCAGGGCGACTCCGCCCAGACTCTCCAGGACATCCTGGACGGCATCATGCCCGGTATGCTCGGTATGGCCGCCTTCTGGCTCTACTACTGGCTGCTCTCCAAGAAGATCAACCCGATGGTCCTGATCCTCTGCACCATGGTCGTGGGCATCATCGGCGCTTACTTTGGCGTGCTTGCCTAATATGTTCGAATCGCGCTTCCATCGCGTCTAACGGTTGCGTCGATCTTTGGGGGGCTTGTCGCATCTGCGGCGGCCCCCTGTTTTTTAAAACTCCGTACGAAAGGGGAGGGCTATGGTCGTACCCGAGCTTTCGCTCATGAACATCAACCATCGTTACTACAGCATCGAGACGTTTTTTAAGGCTGCAGGTGAGGCCGGCTATCGCAATATCGAGCTGTGGACCGGCTCGATGCACCTGTATGTGGATTGCCATGAGCACGATTCGGTGGATAAGATTCGCGATCTTGCCGCCCAATACGGTATCAAGATCGTGTGCGTGTGCCCCGAGCAGAACAACCCCAAGCCGTGGAACGTCGCGGTGCGCGGTGAGGCGGGCCAAAAACGCATCCTCTCGTACTTTAAGAATGTGATCGACGTTGCCGTTGAGTTGGGCGTGCCGCAGATTCTGGTGACGAGTGGTTGGGCCTATCTGGACGAGCCGGCTGAGGACGCCTGGGCCCGCAGCGTTGCCATGCTGCGCTCGGTGTGCGACTACGCCGATACGCGCGGTATTCGCGTCGCGCTCGAGGCCCTGCAGCCGTCGGAGTCCGTGTTGGTCAACACCGCACAGGATGTCGCGCGCATCCTCGAGGCGGTCGATCGTCCCAACCTGAAGGCCTGTATCGACTTTGGCGCCATGGAAGTTGCCGGCGACACGATCGACGGCTACTTTGAGGTTTTGGGCGACAAGATCGTTCACACCCACTTTGTAGATGTGGGCGGCGGCACGACGCATCTTGCCTGGGGCGACGGCGAGCGTGATATGCGTGCCGACCTCGAGGCACTCATGCGCCACGGCTATACGGGCTATGTCTCGGCCGAGACGTGTGATGGCCGCTACTATCAGGATCCGTCCAAGGCGACGACTCAGGTTATCGAGATGTATCGCCGTGTGACAGCGGAGATGGAAGCCGAATAACTAAACTGCGCGGTTGCGCCGGAAACGCTTGGGCGGGTCTGGCGCAACGCTTTTATAGCTGGCGAGTTGTGGGGAACCCGTTGGCAGTAGCGCTCGAAATAGACAACTATTGGCGTTGTAATACCACTCGGGCGAGGAAACCGACCGTTCGCCGCAAATCTCCGTGAGTTTGGATTGGTATTAAATAACAAGCAATCGTATGGCTATAATTGGTATCAGCAAGAAGCGCGATGTATAGAATTGCGCACATGTGATGGGAGGACACACATGAAGGAGACCGAGAAGATCGAGATCATGCACTTCGACCAGGAGGGCTACCTCG
>URAQ01000181.1 GCA_900545875.1 uncultured Collinsella sp. | reverse complement strand
GGCTACGAGCCCTTCACCAAGACCCCGCACGACCTGCACGTCATCGATTGCTAGTCTACTTTGTAGATAGTTTGGTGCGGGGCGTTCGAAATGATTCGGACGCCCCGCGTTCTCTTTTTATGCGCTCGCTGCAGGCGAGCTCTGCAAGTGTATAATTTTGGTCGTATGTAATTTGGACGCTTGTGCGTTCTGTCCATAACAAGAAAGGTCGCTATGCCTACCATTTCTACCGCCGACTTCAAGAACGGCCTCGGTCTCCGCATTAAGGACAAGGTCTACACCATCGTCGAGTTCCAGCATGTCAAGCCGGGCAAGGGCGGCGCGTTCGTGCGCTACAAGACCCGCGACATCAAGAGCGGCCGCGTCGTCGAGAACACCTGCAACGCCGGCACCAAGTTCGAGAGCGTCATGCTCACCACCCGTGAGTTCCAGTACCTCTACAACGATGGCGCCGACTACATCTTCATGGACAATGAGACCTATGAGCAGGTTCTCGTTCCCGAGGATATGGTGGGCGAGAACTCCAAGTGGCTGCGCGAGAACGACATTTGCCAGCTGCTCTTTGCCGACGACGAGCTCATGGGCGTGACCCCGCCGATGTTCATCGAGACCACCATCGTCCAGACCGACCCGGGCTTTAAGGGCGACACCGTCCAGGGTTCCACCAAGCCGGCCACGATCGACACCGGCGCTGTCATCCAGGTCCCCATGTACCTCAACGAGGGCGAGGTCATCAAGGTTGACACCCGCGACGGCAAGTTCGTCTCCCGCGTCTAGCAACCAACTCTTCTAGGAGGACTCATGCCCCAGGAAATCAAGATTGACGGCATCGGCATTTCGCCCGATGTTCTGACCGCCATCGTCTCGCGCGCCGTGTCGGATGTCGAGGGCATCGCCTCCGTTGGCGTCAAGGACCTTGCCACCAACCTTGTCTCCATGATGCTCTCGTCCAAGGCCCCGACTTCCGAGCCGGCGGTCGAGGCCGAGGTCGTCGGCGACAAGCTCGCACTCACCGTGCGTGTCGTGGTGTTCTTTGGCTATCCGTTCAAGAAGCTCGCCGAGGCCGTTCGCGCCGCCGTGGTCGCCGCCATCGATGCCCAGGTGGGCGTCGAGGTCGAGCGCGTTGACGTTTGCATCGACGGCCTCGTTTTCCCCAAGGAGTAACCTTTGAGCCTTAAGGTTTATCGCGGGCGCACGCTTGCCCGCAGTCAGGCGCTGCAGCTGCTGTTCCAGGCCGAAGCCACGGACAGCCCGCTCGAGCGCGTCCTCGAGGGCGATTTCCTGATCTCGAAGGGTCCCCTCGACCCCTATGCGCTGGAGCTTTGCCGCGGTGCCTACGAGCACATTGATCGCATCGATTGTGCCCTGCGCGCCGTCGCCAAGAACTGGGATCTTATGCGCATGCCCGGTGCCGACCGCAACCTGCTGCGTATCGCCGTCTACGAGATGCGCTTCCTCACCGACGAGGAGGTCTCGGACGCCATCGTCATCAACGAGGCCGTCGAGATCGCTAAGGCCTATGGTACCGACCAGTCCGCATCGTTTGTCAACGGCGTGCTGGGCAAGATCGCTCGCAGCGAGGAGCTGCCGGGCGAGGACCTGTACCAGGAGCTGCTGGCCGAGGATCGCGCTCGCGAGGAGGCACAGGCTGCCGAGGCAGCCGCCAAGGTCGCTGCTGCTCAGGCTGCCGCCGGTGTACTTGACGAGGATGCGGACGCTGCTGGGGCCGTCGAGGCCGACTCCGTCGAGGAGTAGCCATGCCAGAGGGTTCCGTCCGCAACTTCGATGAGATCTCGGATCGCCTGGACCAGATCATCGCCACCGTTCGCTCCAAGGATACGTCCTTGGAGCGTTCGCTCGATTTGTTTGACGAGGCGATTGAGCTGGGCTCCCGAGCGGTCGATATGGTCGACAAGTTTGAGCTGACGCCGCGTGAGGCCGACAAGCTCGAGCAGGAATACGATGAGGATGCGGCAAACGAGTCCCAAGATAAACAGGCTGCATCTCCGGATACGAATGGTTGATGGCATTCATGAAACGCGTGCGTCTCGATGACGAACTGATTTCACAGGGCATCTGCGCCGATCGCGCGGATGCCCTTCGCACTCTTATGGCCGGCTTGGTTTCGAGTGGCGGTGAGCGTTTGACCTCTCCGGGGCTCAAGGTGACGCCGGGCCTGCCACTGCACGTTAAGGGGCGCATCCCGTATGTTGGGCGCGGCGGCCTTAAGCTCGAGGGCGCGCTCGATGCGTTTGGGATCGATCCGACGGACCTTGCTTGCCTCGATGTGGGATGCTCCACGGGCGGCTTTACTGATTGCCTGCTCAAGCGCGGCGCCGCGACCGTTGTCTCGGTCGACGTGGGCCGTGCCCAGTTTGATTGGTCGCTGCGCCAAGACGATCGCGTGACGCTCCACGAGCGCACGAATGTGACGCAGTTGCCCGAGCTCGGCTACGGCGCTGCTATTGACCTGGCTGTGTGCGATGTGTCGTTTACGAGTATCGCGAATATCATCGACGCCGTGCTGGCGTGCCTGAAGCCTTCGGGTTCGTTTTGCACGCTCGTAAAGCCGCAGTTTGAGGCGCCGGCTGCGCTGGTGGGCGAGGGCGGTATCGTGACCGACCCTGCCGTCCGCCGCGATACACTCGTGGCGGCGATTGAGCTCTTTGCCGCCAAGGGCCTGTTCCCGCTCGATGTGTGCGTGTCGCCAATCCATGGCGCTAAGGGCAACGTTGAGTTTTTCCTGTACGGCACGAGGTTTGCCCCCGGCGAGCGCGCCGAAGATGAGTTGCAATCCCAGGTATCGGCTTTGAGCGAGAAAGCGGCAACGCTATGAAGGTCTTTCTGGTTCCCAATTACTACAAGCAAGAGGCGGTCGAGAGCGGCCTGATGCTCGAGCTCTGGCTGACGCGCCAGGGCTACGAGGTTGCATGGGCTGCCGACCAGCGCTCCAAGATCCAGAGCACGCCCGATGTTGACGATGCCGACTTGGTCATCACGCTCGGCGGCGACGGCACACTGCTGCGCGCCGCCCGTATTCTCAACTACCGCGAGATTCCCATTTTGGGTCTTTCCTATGGCCACCTGGGCTTTTTGACGGCGGCCAGTCCCGAGGAACGCGATATTTTGCAGGTTGTGAGCGATGCCCTGTCCGGTGAGCTCCACGTGAGCCGCCGCGCCACCATCGCCGCGGATATCGTCTCGGTGCGCGATGACGGCACGAAGGATGTCGTGCGTTCGTTCGCCCTCAACGATATGGCGCTCACGCGCGGCCCCCTGTCCGATATGGTTGAGTTCGACATCACGGTGTCGGGCCACCATATCGATCGACTGCGTGGCGACGGCGTGGTCGTGTCCACGGCGACTGGTTCTACGGGGTACGCGCTCAGTGCAGGTGGCCCCATTGTGAGCCCCGACTATACGGGTATGGTCTGCGTACCCATTGCGCCGCACACCATTCAGGCCCGTGCCTTCTTGACTTCGCCGAGTGATGTCGTCGAAATCTTTATGTCCGATGATCGCCCGAGCGTTCCGGCGATCGCTATCGATGGACAGTTTATTACCTGCGACGGCACGGTCGAGAGCGTGGCCGTGCGCCGAGGCCCCGGCGATGTGCTGCTGCTCGACTACGGCCCCGAGAGTTTTTACAACTCGGTGAGCCGCGTATTCTACGGAGTGCGTCATGATCGATGAGCTGCAGGTTTCCAACATTGCACTCATTCGCGAGGCGACGTTGGTTCCGAGCGCGGGCCTAACGGTTCTGACTGGAGAAACCGGCGCCGGTAAGACCGCGCTGCTCTCGGCCCTCAAGCTTATTTTGGGCGAGCGTGCGGATTCTTCGACGGTGCGCGAGGGCGAGGCGCTTGCTAGCGTTGAGGCGCGGCTGTTCGACGGTCCACACGACACGGAGGGTTTCACGGTCCAGCGTAGCCTTTCTGCCGAGGGCCGCAGCCGCGTGAAGATTGACGGCCGCATCGCCAGCGTGCGCGAGCTTTCGGAGCGCGTTGGCGTGATGATGGATCTGTGCGGCCAGCACGAGCACCAGCGCTTGCTCGATCCGGCGCATCACGTTGCGATGGTCGATGCGTGGGCGGGACGTTCTGCGCTCGAGGCGCTCGAGCACTACCGTGCTTGCTTTAAAGCCTCGCGCGCGGCTGCCAAGGAGGTTCGTCGCGTCGAGGAGGCCTCGCGTGCGCAGGGGAGTCGTG
>URAQ01000180.1 GCA_900545875.1 uncultured Collinsella sp. | reverse complement strand
CTTATTGCACTTGTGAGGTCAACTCGCTCGTTAGACCAACTTGAAGCCCTTGCGCTTGCCTACGGAGAGGGTGTCGCCCAGCTTGAGGGCGCTGGGGTCGATGTTGTAGCTCTTGGGAGCCACGGCCTTGCCGTTAATCTTGACACCGCCGCCGTCGATGTCGCGGCGGGCCTGACCGGCGCTGGCCGAAAGGCCCAGGTCCTTGAGCAGGCCGGCGAGGTAGATCTGGCCCTCGTCGTTGACGGTCAGCTCAACATGCTTCTCGGGGAAGTCGGCGAGCTGGCCCTCCTTGAACACGCGGTCGAACTCGGCCTGGGCCTCGTCGCCGGCACCGGCGCCGTGGTAGGTGTCGCACAGGTCGCGGCCCAGAGCGCGCTTGAGCTCGTAGGGGTCGGCAGAACCATCGGCCAGGGCAGCGTCGATCTTGTCGACCTCGGCCGGGGTGAGCGAGCTCGCCAGGCGGTAGTACTTGCCGATCATCTCGTCGGGGATGGACATGGTCTTGCCGAACATGTCCTTGGGCGCGTCGGTCAGGCCGATGTAGTTACCGTAGGACTTGGACATCTTACGAACGCCATCGGTGCCCTCGAGCAGCGGCATGGTGAGCGCGATCTGGGGCTCCATGCCCATCTTCTCCATGAGCTCACGGCCGGCGAGCAGGTTGAAAAGCTGGTCGGTGCCGCCCATCTCCACGTCAGCCTTAATCATGACCGAATCGTATGCCTGCATCACGGGATACAGGAACTCGTGCAGGGCGATCGGCGTCTGGGACTGATAGCGCTTGGTAAAGTCATCGCGCTCAAGAATGCGGGCGACGGTGAACTTGGAGCACACCTGCAGCAGACCGGCCAGATCCATCGACAAGATCCAGTCGCCGTTGTGCACGATGGTGGTCTTCTCGGGGTCCAGGATCTTCATGGCCTGGCTCACGTAGGTCTCGGCATTGGCCTCGATCTGCTCCTGAGAAAGCTGCGGGCGGGTGGAATTCTTGCCCGAGGGGTCGCCGATCAGTGCGGTACCGTTGCCGATGATGAGGGTGACGTTGTGGCCCAGGTCCTGGAACTGACGCATCTTGCGCAGCGGCACGGCGTGGCCCAGGTGCAGGTCGGGGCTGGTGGGATCGACGCCGAGCTTGATGTTGAGGGGCTCGCCCTTCTCAAGCTTCTTGCGAAGGTCGGCCTCGGGGACGATCTTCGCAGCGCCCGAGGTGATGATACGCATTTGCTCGTCAACAGACAGCATTGGGTATCCTCCTTTTGCTATAGCACCCTCGCCGAAAACGGCGGTGCTGGAAGTCCATAAACTCTCATATGATAACAAACTGACGCGACGCAGCACCTACGACAGGAAAATCCTCGTCCTGCCGCATGCGTCGATGGCAACTGGCAGACGTGTACCGTCACGCTCGACCAGATAGCGTACCTGCCGACGACGCAAGCAGTCGCGGCAACGGACCTGTCCCGTCGCATCGGTGGCGCAGACGCCCTCGGCGGTCAGCAGGCAGTGCTCGCACACCATAAGCTCGGGACGGTCGGCGTCGACCGGACCCAAGACGCCGGGTTCAGCAGCCAGTTCGGCAATACGCTCCGCATCATTGCCGAGCAACTCGGCCGGCAAGTACACCCGCCCCGCACCGAGTCCGCGCAGCCAGGTAAGCGTGGCCCGATTCGCGCAGAACACCGGCGCCGCCACGTCAAACGTCACGCCCAGCTCGCGAGCGATCACCACCTGTCCCAGGTTGCGGCAGACAACGCGCCCGGCACGCTGCATCAGTGAGCGGGTCCAGTCAGCGTCACACGTGCGGCACACCTCGTCAAGCACCACAACAGCGTCGGACAAATCGAGTTCTCCGCGCGGGTCGGCATCCATCAGCTGCCAAGCAAAAACCATGCGAGCGGGAACCGCGCACTCCACCAACTCCGTCGACGCACCGCCATCCACCGTAACGCCCTCAAACGGCAACACCTCAACGGACCGCTCAACGGGCGCGACCGCATCTGCCTCGGCCCGCATGCGCTCCAACACCGTTGCCGTCTGCCCCAGCACGCCGGCGCTACGAATCAAATAGACCTCGCAGCCCGCGTCCACCTTGCGTTTGCAATGCGCGACGATGCGCTCTCCCGCAGCGGTATCCACGGGGCAAGGCACCTGCGGCCAGCGCTTGGGCACATCGGGACGCGCGTCGGCACCCGGATAGAACCGGATCTCGAGCGTGTCGCCCGCCGCCACGGCGGCATCAAGCTCAACCGTCACCTCTTCGTGACCCACCGCCACCAAGTGGCCCACGCGCACGCCCTGGTTGATCGCGCGCTCAAAGCTCATGAGCTCGGCGCCCGAACGGCCCCGCAGATACGCATCGGTAAAGCCGCGGTTGAACGACCTTCCCAGCTCGCGCTCAAGCGCCGGCACCGCATCGGCATCCCATGTGCCGTCGCGCAGCATATCGAGCGCCCGACGCCACACCCTCACCACGTTAAAGACGTAGTCGGGATTCTTCATGCGGCCCTCGATCTTGAGCGATGTCACGCCGGCGGCAACAAGCTCGGGCAGATGCGCGATACCCAGATAGTCACGCGGACAAAGCAGGCGGTCCCCTTCGACAGCGACAACACTCTGCCCCGCCTCGTCCACCAAGTCATAGGACAGACGGCACGGCTGTGTGCAGTCGCCGCGCATCGCCGATCGTCCGCGCCGAAGGGCAGAGAACCCGCACGCACCCGAGTATCCAATGCAAATAGCGCCGTGACAGAACACCTCGATGGGCACGCCAGTAGCGCAAAGCGTCTCAATCTCCGCCACGCTCAGCTCGCGCGCCGTCGTCACGCGCTCAACGCCCAGCTCTTTAGCAGCCAATTGCACGGCACCCTCGCTATGAGCGCCCGCTTGGGTGGACAGGTGAATCTCGACCCCCGGAATCGCCGTGCGAAGCGCACAAGCCAGCCCGGCATCTGCCACGATCAGCGCATCGGCACCCAACGCGTGCGCATGCGCCCCCAACGCCACGGCATCGGCAAGCTCATCATCGAACACGAACACGTTGAGCGTCACATACACACGCACGCCATGGGCATGGGCCACGGCACAACCGCGCGCGAACTCATCATCGCTAAAGCCATGCGCGCTCACTCGAGCGTTGAATCCATCCAGCCCGACGATGTGTAACGGCATCCAGCCTCACAGGAAGATAGTGGCGGCAACACTGGCCACGATAAACAGGTTCAAATATTCTGCCAGATAGAAGAAACCGAAACCCATACCGGAGTATTCTGTGTGGTATCCGGCAGTCAGCTCACTTTCCGCTTCGGGAAGGTCGAACGGACCACGGTTACATTCTGCGTTGCCGGCTATCAGATAGATAACGAAAGCGATCAGGGCCGGGATGTGTCCTTTGAAGATAAACCAGCCATTAGCTTGTCCCTCTACAATTTCGGAGAATTGCATGGTTCCCATAAGCACTACCATAGTCATGATACTCATACCTACGGAAAGCTCATAACTGATAATCTGTGCACCACTTCGCATCGCACCAATCAGCGAGAACTTATTATTACTGCCCCAGCCTGCAAGCAGAATACCGACAACTCCGATACTGGAAGCTGCCAACAGGAAGAATACGCCTACGTTGAAGTTCAGAATTTCCGCACCTTTATTAAAAGGAATACAAGCGAAAGTAAGGAACGAAGCGATAATCACCATAAACGGAGCCAGATTGTAGAGGAAATGGTCGGCGCCCTTCGGCATGAAGATTTCCTTAGTCATCATTTTAAGCACGTCGCAGATCACCTGGATAGAACCCCATTTACCGACACGGTTCGGACCGAGACGGCATTGGAAGAATCCGCAGACTTTGCGCTCCATGTAAATCAATATGATAGCCAGTATGGCATATAATGCAACGATGCACACACCGATAGCCACACATTCTATAAATACGGCTACTCCTTCCGGCATAATGGAGAGAAGCAGCTCATGTATCCAGTTTGTTACTATACTAAAGTCGAACATATAATTTAAAATACTTGATACTTATTACTTGTTTATCTATCAATATCCGGGACCACATAATCCAACGTTCCGCCAATAGCAATCAAGTCGGCAATCTTCGCTCCACGGCAGATTGTGTCAATTGCAGCAACAAGCGGTAGTCCCGTGGCACGGTAGTGCAGGCGATAAGGCATCTTGTCACCCTGGCTTTCGAGGAAAACACCGA
>URAQ01000179.1 GCA_900545875.1 uncultured Collinsella sp. | reverse complement strand
GTACTTAGTTTCCAAAACGTCCTCGCGCATGAAGGCCCCCGCTGCCTCGCTTCTACGAAGCGTTGGCGACGGGGGCCTTCGCGCTGCGGAATGATTTTGGAAACTAAGTACGGGGACCCGCCCAAGCCGTCCTGCTCGATTGCCCTTGTGGCGTTAGGGCGGAAATGGGTGGGGCGTTAGGGCTTCTTTGCTGATGGGGGATTAGTATGCCCGGGCTTGGTTGGGGAAGGTTTTGTCTAGGGATGCTTGGAGCTTTTCGAAGGATGCTCGCAGGTTGAGTTCCTGGTCGGTTGAGCGTTTGGTTTTTGTGGTGGGGGAGTCGAGGAGACCGTTTCTCTGTGTCGGGGGGAAGGAGAAAAGGTTTGCATGTGTTAGGGATGGCTGCTGTGCTGCGTCGTTGGAAGAATGCATGCTTATGCGGCCTCCTCGATATCCACCAAAAGGTTGCGCACGGGGTGTGCTGCTAGGTCCCGTGCGTTGGCAGTATTATGCCGCGGCTGCTGCAAAGAAGCGCTAAAGAAAGGCTTAACCTGGTTTGGTGTTACGATGAAACTGCAGGTCAGAGGTATCGAATAACACTTTTGAAAGGTTTTGGGCTTAAGGGCTTTCTAAGGTTTGTGGCGCGGATGTGGCTCGCCTGTGTGGGGCGTGTGGATGGCTCGTTCCTAGCGCTGCGGCTCTGCGGCGCGCACCTGCTCGATGACCTTTTCCATGGTGGTATCGATGCGGTCTTTCTTGAGCTCACATTCCCAGACGGTGATGGGCGTCCAGCCCATTTGGGTAAGCGCGTCGATGGCAGCGCGGTCGCGCTCGACGTTGCGACGGAACTTTGCCTCCCAAAACTCAACGTTGCGCTTGGGCTGGCTCGGGTTGCACTTGGGGCAGCGGTGCCAAAAGCAGCCGTTGACGAAGATGGCGATCTTGCGGCCGGGGAAGGCGATATCGGGCTTGCCGGGTACCTTCCATTCCAAACGATAGCCCGTAAGGCCCGCTGCCCGCAGGCGCTGACGAACGAGCAGCTCGGGCTTGGTGTTGGCGCGCTTGTTGCCCTTCATGGACTTTTTGATGGCGGCGCGACGGCGCACCAGTTCACGCTCGTCGGCGGAAAGGTCCGAGGTATCGATGCCGTCGAGCAGACCTGGTTTGGGGCGTTTTTTGCTACGGCGCTTAGGTGCGCGCTTGGGCTTGGTGGCAGACTCGTCGGACATGGCGGCTTCGGCGTCATCGGCGGAGCTTGCCTCGAGCCGATCTTCCTTCAACTCAATCAGCGCATCGATAAGTCCCTTGTCGGCGGGCATCCATTCCACCGTGGCAAGCGAGGTGCGCGGAATCCAACGGATATCGAGCTGACGGTCGTGTTTCTGGGGCTCATCTGATTCATCGGCGAGCGAGCAGTAGTAGCACTCCATGGAGAGATGAAAATCGGGGTAGTCATACTCAACGGTATAGAAATCGCGCAGGTTGGTGACCTTCACCTGCAGCTCTTCCATGAGCTCGCGGCGCACAGCGTCTTCGGGCGTCTCACCGCGCATGAGCTTGCCGCCCGGGAACTCCCAGAGTCCCTGCATGTCGCCATAGCCGCGCTGCACGGCCAGCAGCTCGTCGGATCCTTCCTTTCGAATGATCCCAGCGGCAACATGAACAGTCTTCAACAGGAGTCCTCTCTCAATATCAACACGTGGCAGGCTGGCTACCCGTACCTTACACAACGGTAAGGCAAGCGTAAGCCATATCGATGGTAGCCGACTCGTCTTCTTGCGACTATAGATGCCGTAGACTAATCGCAAGAAAGGACTCGGTATGCAAACCACGCACATGGCGACCCCGGTACTGGAGGTCGCGCATCTCGAAAAGGTATACGGCGCGTTGGGCAACGTGACCCGCGCGCTCAACGACGTCAGCTTTACCGTCAACCGCGGCGAGTTCGTTGGCATCATGGGCGCTTCGGGCTCGGGCAAGTCGACGTTGCTCAACTGCGTGTCGACCATCGATAGCGCCACAAGTGGCACGATCCGCATCAACGGGCAGGACGTGACGCGCATGAAGCAGGCCAAGCTCTCGCAGTTCCGCCGCGAGGAGCTGGGCTTTATCTTCCAGGACTCCAACCTGCTCGATACGCTCACGGCACGCGAGAACATCGCTCTGCCGCTCACCATCGCCCGCACAAACTCGGCAGAGATTTCGACTCGCGTGCAGGATGTGGCCGCGCGCCTGTCCATCAGCCAGGTGCTCGACAAGTATCCCTACCAGATGTCCGGCGGTCAGCAGCAGCGCGTTGCCGCGGCTCGCGCGCTCGTCACCGACCCCACCATGATCATGGCCGACGAGCCCACCGGCGCCCTCGATTCCAAGAGCGCTCGCCTGCTGCTCGAGAGCCTGGAGGCCCTTAACCGCCGCCTGCGCGCCACAGTGCTCATGGTCACGCACGACAGCTTTGCCGCCAGCTACACGAGCCGTGTGCTGTTCATTCGCGACGGCAAGATCTTCACCGAGCTGCGCCGCGGCGACACCGACCGCCGAGAGTTCTTCGACCGCATTATGGAGGTCGTTGCCATGATGGGCGGTGAGGGCTCCGATGCTCTGTAAACTCGCTTGGGGCAACGTCCGCCGCGCCGGCCGCGACTACCTCGTCTACCTTTTGACGCTCACCCTGGGCGTTACGGTCTTCTATGCCTTTAACACCATCTCGATGCAGGTCGACATCGCCGGAATCGATGAAGAGGGCTTGGCGCAGGTTATGGGCAGCATGCTCGGCGACCTGACGTACTTTTTGGCCGGTGTCATGGCCTTTTTGATGGTGTACGCCAATAACTTCATCATGAAACGCCGCAAAAAGGAGTTTGGCCTGTACCAGGTGCTCGGCATGGGGCGCGGGCGCGTCGCCACGATCATGGCGCTCGAGACGGTGATTGTCTCGGTGGTGGCCTTTGTCGCCGGCATTGTACTGGGTGTGGGACTCTCCCAGCTCATGACGTTCTTTACGGCCTCGCTCTTTAAGACGCAGATCGCCAATTTCCACTTCTTTTTCTCGATGCATGCGTTCAATCTGACCCTTGTCTGCATGCTCGTAATGTTTGTGCTCACGCTACTGCTGAACCTCCGCGCCGTGCGTCGTACCAAACTCATCGAGCTTATGGGTGCCGAGCGTCGCAACGAGAGCATCAAGACACGCAACCCCTGGATCGCGATTGCCATCTTTGCCGTGGGCGTGGTGCTTGTGGGCGTGGCCTATTACCGTCTGCTACGTGATGGGTTCCCGCTAACCGCGACGGACAGCAAGCTGCAAGAGGCCATGAACCAGTTTGGTATTACGACCGCTATGGTTACCGTGGGCACCTTTGCCCTGTTCTGGGGACTCTCGGGCATGCTCATCAAGCTACTGCAGAGCCTGCGCGGCGTGTATTGGCGCGGCCTCAACATGTTTACCGTGCGCCAGCTTGCGGCCAAAGTCAACACGGTGTGCTTTTCGATGGGCGTCATCGCGATGCTCCTGTTTTTGGCCATCACCTCGGTGACGTGCGGTATGTCGATTGCCAATGTGATGAACGAAAACCTGGAGCGCTATAACCCTGTTGACGTGTCTCAGACGTATGTCTATTACACGCCCGATACGCTCGACTACTACAAAGAGTATGTCAATCCGTCTGAGGCCGATCGCATGGTGCTGGCCGATAGTACGGTCGATTTGTACTCCGCATGGCACGGCGATCGTATCGATCACGATAACGTTGCAGACGGTATTAAGGGCAAGTCGGCGGACAACAACGACGAGACCGCCAAGAAGGTCAATATCGCCGATGTTGCCGGTGAGCATGTGCAGATCGATTCGTATCTGAGTTACCCGTTTGGCGGTTCGGATCCTTCGGTGACCCCAAGTGAGATGTGCAAGATCATGGGCGAAAAGCTTCCCAAGGCGTTCGGGGGTAGCAATGCCGATGCGATGGGTCTGTTTGTGACGCCGGCGAGTCAGTACAACAAACTGCGTCAGATGATGGGCGAGGAGCCGGTGCATATCGGTCACGACCAGTATCTGCTCGCGTGTGATATGGGCGGCGAGCTGGTCGACATGTACACCAAGTATATGGCTGGCGGCCATACCCTCACCTTGGGCGGGCATGAGCTCAAGCCCGCAGCCGATAAGTCGGACGAAGATACGGCGGCCATCGCCAACTCGGCGATGGGCAGTAATCCGGGTACCGTCGTCGTTGCCGACGA
>URAQ01000178.1 GCA_900545875.1 uncultured Collinsella sp. | reverse complement strand
GGCGTCATCGGGCGCAAAACCCTGCTTTGCCGGATGCAGGCAGAGCCCCTTGGCCCCCAGCTCGGTAAAGGCGCGCTCCAGCTCATCGGCGGCGCCACTCACCTGCGGGTCCACGCTCGCAAATCCCCATAGACGATCGGGGTGCGCAGCAACAAGCGCGGCAACCTGGTCGTTGGTGCCAAAGTGCCCGCCGCACGCCGTGGTCACATCGAGCGGCATGAGCACGCTTTTCCGCACATCGCAGATATCCATTTCGGCCACGAGCTCATCCCAGTCCATGGGGCCCATGTGCCCCATGCCAAACTCACGCTCCCAAAAACCAAAGCCGTCTGGCTCGTCGCCTGGCGTATAGATCTCGCCGTAGAGCATGGGCTGGACCAGCATATCGATTACCATCTTGCACTCCTTTCCAGGCTTTTATTCCTAGTACGGTTCGAACGACCCAATGACTCGGGACGAAAGCTCGGCACCGGCATGCATGCACGCCGGCACGTCAAGCCCATCCAGTACACCCTTGGTGAATCCGGCGATATACGAGTCGCCGGCGCCCACGGTATTGACAACCTTCTCGGCCGGCACGATCCCACATTCATAGAAGCGCTCACCGTCATAGGCGATGCTTCCCTTCTCGCCAAGTGTGGCGACTGCCACGCGCGGGCCCAGCTCCTGCACATGGCGCACCCAGTCGCGCAGCTCCGCGCTATCCTCCTCAAACGACATAAAGGCATAGTCCACGTAAGGAAAATGGTTCTCACAGGCGTATTCGGGATCTTGACTGAACACCGAAAAGTCCATGACGACGGTCTTGCCTGCCTCGTGCCATTCGGGCAGCAGGTCTAAGCAGTTTCCAAACAGGTCGGTATGGATGACATCGTGCTCCAGGATAAATGCCCGGTCATCATCGTTTGGTCGGTACGTTTCCATGACACCGTCAATCGCTTCGAGATGCACGCGGTCGACGCCGTCCTTCAACGCCATGAGCATCACCGAGGTATCGCCGTCCTCCACGCGAAGATGCGAGATGTCGAACCCCTCGGCAGCCAGCGCCTCGCGCATTTTGTCTCCGTACTCGTCCTTTCCGACGACCGACACCGCAGATACCGATATGCCCATTCGCGCCAGGTGGATACCCCAGTCGATGCCATTGCCAGTCGGATAGAACACGCCGATGTTTTGGTACACGTCCGCACAGCAAAAGCCAGCTGCACATGCTTTGATATCCATAGTCTTCTCCAGCAATCAAAAAGGGGCCCACCCAAGGCGAGCCCCTATCCGAATTCCGATGTAATCTAGCGTCAGTCAGCCAAGGCTTCAGCCCCAAGCCTCCCAGCGCTTTCTCAGGCTACTCGGTGATCGGAGCTCCGTGGCCCCAAGAGCCCTCCATGCCGCACACGGTCGAGGCAAAACCTGCCGCAAAATCGAGCGCACGCTCAATGGCCTCAGGTCCGTCCTCGCCGCGCTTGGCGGAATCGAGATAGCACATCAGGAATGAGGTCAGGAACGAGTCACCGGCTCCCATGGTGTCCTTCATGTCCGTTACGGGCTTTGCCAGCTGGCGATAGTAGCGCTCGCCGTCATAGGCGATGCAGCCCTCGGCGCCCGCCGTTGCGGACACAAAGCGCGGGCCCAAATTCTTAACCCAAGCGAGGCGCTCGCGAATCTCATCCTCACTTGCAGCATCGGCAGCGCTAAAGAAGGCGAAGTCGACAAACGGGGCAATCTGCTCATAGTATTCATCGGTGGAATCGTCCGAGAAGTCAAACGATACGGTGATGCCTGCAGCCTTCAGCTTGGGGAGCTCGCGCTCGGTAAAGCAGTAGTTGCCCGAGTGGACTACGTCGAACTGCTTCATGTATGCCAGATCGAAGCGATCGAGCACATAGCGCGCATCGCCACGGATGCCGCCCTCGTTGGAGCCGAGGAATACGCGGTCGCCATCGACCACGGTCACACGCGCCGCGCCGTTCTCGCCAATAAGCTGCTCGCACTTAGCGAGCTCGATGCCCTCATCCTCGAGACTTGCAATCACATGCTCGGCAGCGGCGTCGTTACCAAAGATGCCCATGTACGCGGAGCGCGCGGCACCGCACTTCTTGGCGTAAACGGCAAAATTCACCGCATTGCCGCCGGGATACATGGTATGGATATGCTCATAGCGATCGACGACGTTGTCACCGAACCCGAGCGCGTTAACGCTAAAAGACATGGCATCTATCCTTCCTAGTACTCAACAACGCCCATGTAGCGGCGGAAGTCGGGGTCGTGATCGAACACCTTGCCGCGCGCTGCACGCAGCTCGCAGTTCATAGCGTAGAACAGCACCGGATCCAGATAGGCACGAACGCTCGCCGGCACGGCCTCCATACCGTACTCCTTGGCATCAAGCACCATCAGCGTGTCGGTATGGGTCTCGAGGAACGCCAGGGCGCGCTCGTCCATAGGACGGCACTCGCTCGAGCCCATCTGCAAGAAGTAGAAGACGCCATCCTGGGTAGCCTCAAAGGGGCCATGGAAGTACTCGGCAGAGTGGATATAGCTGCAGTGCTGCCACTGCATCTCCATGAGCGAGCAGATGGCAAAGCCGTACGTCTGGCTAAAGTTGGGGCCGCTGCCCAGGATATAGAAGAACTCATGCTCCTGGCAAAGCTTGGCGAAGCGATCGCCCAGCTCGGCATTTACCTTTTCGTGTGCGGGAGGCAGAATCTTATCCATTTCGGCAATACCGGCATACATGTCAGCGAGATCGGCGTAGCCCTCCTGCTGATCGAGCAGCTCGGCCGCGAGCGACAGCGAGATGCCGGCAGGGACTTCGGCCTGCGGAACGCCCTCGCCCCACGGGTACACCCAGGTGACCCACTTGCCATTATCGATCTTGGAACCGGCGTTATCGGTCTGCGCGATCACCGTCGCGCCCGCGGCAAGGGCAATCTCGCAGCCCTCGACGACCTCGGGGGTATTGCCGCTGTGACTGCAGGCAATGACCAGAGACTTCTCGCCCAGGCGACGGGGACGCATGATGTCGAACTCACGGGCCGTATAGATATACGACGTGAACGTCGTCGCCTCGCGCTGCAAGAGCTCATGGGCCGGAATCAGATCGATCATGGAGCCACCGCAGGCGATCCAGTAGACGCTGTCGAACTTGCCCTTCTCGGCAATTGCTTCCTTAATCAGATCATGTGCGTTCATGTTTAGTTCCTTTCCAGCTTGGCCGGCCATGCAGGACGTGTCTTGCATGGCCGAGCAAAATCTTATCTAGCCAATCAGATACTTCTCGAAGGCGGCCATGTTCTTGGCATCTGCCGCCGCCGGATCATCGAAGTAGCGACCGTCCGTGATTTCCTGGCCCAACATGCCATCGAAACCATGGGCGTTGAGCGTGGCGACGAAGGCATCCATATCGTGCTTGCCGTCACCCCAGACCAGATGGCCATAGGGATCGCCGTCGATAAAGTGCATCTCGTGGATCGCACCGTCGCCAAATGCGGCAAACCAGTCCTCGAGCGACTCACCCGCAACGCCCATTGCGGTCGTATCGACCATAGGCTGCAGGTACGGACTCGCGACCTCATCAATCATGCGCTTAGCATCGGCGACGGTCGTCACAAGGTTGCTCTCCTCGGGACGCAGGCTCTCCATCGTTAGCACCAGACCGTGCTCGCCGGCATACTCCGCCAAGATGGATAGGTGCTCGCGACTGCGCTTCCACGCCTCTTCGCGATCCTCGTCCCAGTCACCCCAACCCGAGTTTACGGACATGCGGTCGCATCCCAGCACCTCGGCAAGCTCGATGCCATGCTTGAAGTACGCCAGGCTCCGCTGCTCATGGAGCGGCTTACGAGCGCAATACTGCCATGGGTAGACCACGTTCTCGGGACAGAGCGTCCGATAGCGCAGACCACGGTCGGCGGCCTTTTTCGCCAGAACCTCGGCCTCAAAATACCCAGTGTGATCGAGCGTCACATGGGGCTCGGCGCACCACAGCTCGATGGACTCAAAGCCCAGGCGCTGTTGCGTATCCAAAAAATAGTCGAGCGACCACATGATGTAGTGGATGTTCATGCCCGCGATCTGCTCGCGACGCAGCGTCGGTTTGGTTTCAGGCATGCTAAACCTCCTTATTTCGGTCGAACACGATACGTCCGTCCGACATGGTCATATCAACAGCAAGGTCACAAGCATCATGGTAGTCAAGGCCAAACACATCGCGATCGAGCACACAGATGTCGGCAAGCTTACCGGCCTCGAGCGT
>URAQ01000177.1 GCA_900545875.1 uncultured Collinsella sp. | reverse complement strand
CGTGTTCCAACTAGCCTTGGAACCCGCCTCGCTCTCCTGCTTGTGCTTTTGTCCGATTTCAAAGCGCGCAGGTGTCATATGTGATTTCCCTATTTCTCGTCCGACTTATCGGTCTTGGCCGGAGCCTCGAAGCGATAGCCGACACCATGGACGGTGTAGAGCCACTTGGGCTTCTTGGGATCATCGCCCAGCTTGGCGCGAAGATTCTTCACGTGGCTATCGATGGTGCGCTCATAGCCCTCAAAGTCATACCCGAGCACTTTCTCGACCAGCTCCATGCGGTTATACACACGGCCGGGATGGCGGGCAAGCGTGGTGAGCAGCTTAAACTCGGAAGCCGTCAGATCGACTTCCTTGCCCTCGACCAAGATCTTGTGGCCCGAGATATCGATGACCAGATCGCCGAAGTCGAGTACCTCGACGGCGGGCTCGTCGGCCTGATGGGCACGGCGGAACAGAGCGCGAACGCGGGCGACGAGCTCGCGCGGCGAGAACGGCTTAATCAGATAGTCGTCGGCGCCGAGCTCAAGACCGATAATACGGTCCTCGATCTCGCCCTTAGCCGTCAGCATGATGATGGGGACATCCGAGGTATCGCGAATGGTGCGGCAAACGCGCTCGCCGGGGATCTTGGGGAGCATAAGGTCGAGCACGACCAGGTCGAACTGATGCTTCTCGAACTCCTCGATCGCGGACTGGCCGTCGCCGACGCCCACAACCCAGTAGCCTTCGCGCTCGAGATAGGCAGCGACGGCGTCACGGATTGCCTTCTCATCCTCGACCAGCAGAATCTTTTTTGCATCTGAAGCCATAACACGGCCCCCCTGTCTCAATTAGCTAAGAACAAGCCCATTTTAACGCACCTGAGCCCGCCGGATGCCGCTATGACGCGGTAGCTCGGCAGGCGGTACTCACAATTACAACGCGTTTATTCCCCTGTTGGCGCCTTTTTAACCCCTCTAAGCTTAAAGAGAGAATAGGCGCGCAGTGACCGTCTCTGGTATACCCTGGCTGTTGCGCACCGTGGCGTACGTAAGGAATGAGTCCGATTTTCCCGCCGTAGCTGGATAATCGCCATACTCCAAAGCGCGGTCGGGCGACAGCAGCGAGCCATAGGTCTTGGCAGAGGTGTCGATCAGGAAATGCGACGCCTGTACCTTAACAAGGTATTTATTCTTCTTGCCAGCCGCACATGCGAGCGGCTCGCGTGACAGGAAGAGGTACGGCCCTCCCTCATTACCGATATACGTGCCCATATTGCCCAGGCTGCCCACGCCACTATAGGTCGCCTCGATAGAAAACACGAAGGTATCGCCCATATATACGGCCTCGAAAGGCGAAACTGACGAGGGGAGGACTAGCTGGGCACGTTTGGTGTTGTTGCCGTCGGTCAGATCGATCGCCGTTATGCCGTAGTAGACACCCTCGTCGTTGCGGACACGCGGCGAGATGGTCAAAATGCCGTCGCTCGCGCGCGGGGCCGATGCAAAGCGGCCCGTCGATTTCCAAATTGTCTCGGCCTTGGATTCATCAAGCGAGCGACGATAGCAAAACGAATCGCTACTCGTTTTATTGCCACCTGCCGAGGGCATTTTATACCAGATGACTGATGACCCGAACGCCGTAAACAGCGGCGGATCATAGTCCTTGCCACCTCGATCGAGCTCAACCACGTCGCCAGAGAGCGAAGCGCCCGACAGATTTTGACCGTAGAGCTTCCACGATGAATTGGCAAAGTTCATCTCAACCCACGCGAATACGCTGTCGCCGGCACGGACATCGTAGAATGCATATCCCGTGCCCTCGATAGGATCCTCGATTAATGTGGTAAGCGAGCCATCGCCCAGGTTGAGCACACCGAGTGTGTTGGCGTGCAGTGCCGATGCGGGCGCCATCATCGCCGCGGCGTAATCGCCGTCGCAGTAGTACAGCAGCGTACCCAGAGGCAGCGTCCATGACGCCGCCGGCTCAAGATCGATGTCGACTGCCTCGTACTCATCCGTAATCGAGATGATTTTGGAATCATCCTTGATAACCTGCGGCTCGCCGGCGGCATCATCGCTGGTACCCGTTTTTTTCGAGCATCCGGCAAGCACCGTGGCAGCGCCCGCAGCAACCCCACCGAGCACAAAGCCGCGACGCGATATTCCGTTCTTGATGTGATCGGCGATACCCATTAGGCGATCTCGGCGCGAGCGGCCTCGATAGCGCGTGTAAGCTGGTCGGCGCAGGAGGTCTTTTTCATACCGCAGGTATTACCGGCGAGAACCTCGATTACGCGATCGGCAGGAGCGCCCTCGACCAGCTTGGAGATAGCCTTGAGATTGCCGTCGCAGCCGCCGGTAAACTCAACGCCCATCACCTTGTTGCCGTCATCGGAAAGGTCAAGGTGAATATTGCGAGCACACACGCCCTGAGGCTTGTAATCAAACGAAATCATGCGATCCCCTCTCAGAATGTTATTCGAGACGACTATTATCCCCGTCTTTCCCTAAATGCAACGAGGCGCTTTGCCGGCAACACACATTACCAGCAAAGCGCCCTAAAAAGCTAACGTTATGCCCGAACCTACTCGAAGCTCAGCTGCTCCAGGCGATCGAAGACCGTGTCGATACGGGTGAGGAAGTCCCACGGATCAAAGATCTCGTCGAGTTTCTCCTGGCTGACGGTGCAGCGCGGATCGGCCTCGAGACGTTCCTTAAAGGTAGGGCCGGAGACACAATCCTGCACCTCGTGCCAGGTTGCCATGGCGTTCTCCTGCACAATGGCGTACGCGTCCTCGCGGGTGATGCCCGTGTCGACGAGGGCGAGCAGGACCTTGGAGGAGAAGATGAGGCCGCGTGTCTTGTTGAGGTTGGCCATCATGCGAGCGGGATACAGCTGCAGGCCGTCGATAACGCGGATGAGGCACTGGAACATGTGGTCGAGGGCGATGAAGCTGTCGGCCTGGGCGACGCGCTCGGCAGAGGAGTGCGAAATGTCACGCTCGTGCCACAGGGCGACGTTGTCGAAGGCAACCTGCGCGTTGGCCTTCACGACGCGCGACAGGCCGCAGACCTTCTCCATGGTGATGGGGTTGCGCTTGTGCGGCATGGCGGAGCTGCCCTTTTGACCCTTACGGAACGGCTCCTCGGCCTCGAGCGTATCGGTCTTCTGCAGGTTGCGGACCTCGGTCGCGATACGCTCGCAGGTGGCCGCTGTAGTGGCAAGCACGCCGGCAAGGTAGGCATGGTGATCGCGGCTGATGACCTGCGTGGACAGCGGGTCGTGGACCAGGCCCAGGTGCTCGCAGACGTACTCCTCGACGAACGGCTCGATGGAGCTGTAGGTGCCTACGGCACCGGAGATGGCACCGAAGGCAACATTCTTGCGAGCGTCCTCAAGACGATCCAAATCGCGCTTGAGCTCCCAGGCCCAAGAGCCAAACTTCATGCCGAAGGTCATCGGCTCGGCGTGGATGCCATGAGTGCGGCCGGCACAGAGCGTGTTGCGCTCCTCAAAGGCGCGACGCTTGCAAATCTCGCCGAGCTTCTTGACATCCTCGATGATCAGGTCGCAGGCCTGGGTGAGCTGGTAGCACAGGGCCGTGTCGCCCAGATCAGAGCTGGTCATGCCATAGTGAACCCAGCGGCTGGGCTTGGGGTCGCCCTCGGGAACATCGGCATCGATATATTCCTTCATGTTGGTCAGGAAGGCAATGACGTCGTGGCGCGTGACTTCCTCGATCTCATCGACCTTCGCCTTCTCAAAGTTGGCATGGTCGCGGATCCACTGGGCCTCGTCTTTGGAAATACCGATCTTGCCGAGCTCCGCCTGGGCCTCGCAGGCCAGAACCTCGATCTCCTGCCAAATGGCGTACTTGTTCTCGAGGGAGAAGATGTGTCCCATCTCCGGGCGGGTATAGCGATCGATCATAGCGGCTCCTTTTTGGTTATTGGCACGTTGGTCGTAACCCAACCATTGTACCGTGCGCAGGTGCAAGTATGGGCAGTAGGCATTAACCTAACATTTTGGAATTGGAGCGACCATGAGGACGTCTGCGTATTTGCTTCGCAAATCCGCACCGGCTGCGGGCGGCAGACCCGGTCCGCGCACACGCACGGGCACAGCGGGTTGGACCCGACGTTCCCGAGGTCCCCCGTACTCGATGGAGCGGGCAACGGGACGTCCGCGCGCCCGCGTCGCGGACGCGCACCGGCTGCGGCGATCTCCTCGGATTCACGGAGACGATGGGGAAAACTTTGTTGAATTGGC
>URAQ01000176.1 GCA_900545875.1 uncultured Collinsella sp. | reverse complement strand
CGCCGCGGCCAAGCAGATCGTGTCGGGCGATGTGGGCATCGACATGGTCGCCGGCCCGTCCGAGGTTTGCGTGCTGGCCGACGCCACGGCCAAGCCCATGGTGGTTGCGGCCGACCTGATGGCCCAGGCCGAGCACGATCCGCTGGCCGCCTGCTATCTGGTGACCTGCGACGAGCAGTTTGCGCGCGAGGTCGAGGCCGGCATCGACATCTTGGTCGCGCAGTCGCCGCGCGCCGAGATCACGCGTGCCTCGCTGGATAACGAGGGCACGATTGTCGTCGCCGCGGACATGGACGCCGCTGTCGAGGCCGTGAACACCGTGGCGCCCGAGCACCTGGAGCTGCACTGCAAGGATGCGATGGGCCTGCTCGGCGGTATTCGTAACGCCGGCGCTATCTTTGTGGGCGCCTGGAGCTCCGAGCCGCTCGGCGATTACGTCGCCGGCCCCAACCACACGCTGCCGACCGGCGGCACGGCCATGTTCTCCAACCCGCTTTCGGTGGAGGAGTTCGTCAAGCGCTCGAGCGTCATTTGCTATACGCCCGAGGGCCTGCTTTCCGACGCTCCCGCCACGCAGCGCCTGGCCGAGGCAGAGGGCCTGTGGGCACACGCGCTTTCGGCCGCACTGCGCCGTCGCGTGCTGGAGCAGGGCGAGGACTCCGTGAGCGCTGAGTCGCTGGCCGCGGCCGACCTGACCAAGGTTGCCTGGCCGGGCGACGCCGTGGCGACGGTTGCTGAGGGCGTAGACCTGGCGGCGGCTGCGAGCAGTGCCGCCGGTGCGGCCGGCGAGGAGGCCTAATATGGCCGAGCTTTCACCCCGCATGAAGGAGCTCGTCCAGCCTTACCTGGCCGGTATTGAGCCCTATGATCCCAACTTTACGCCCACGCGCATCAACCTTTCGGCCAACGAGAACACCTATCCTGTGCCGGCCGGTGTGCGCGAGGCGGTCGATGCGGCCCTTGCTGCCACGCCGCTCAACCGCTATCCCGATCCCATGTCCAACGACCTGCGCGACGAGCTTGCTGCTTGGCATGGCGTGACGCGCGAGAACATCTGCGTGGGCAACGGCGGCGATGAGCTGCTCTATAACTACCTGCTGGCGTTTGGCGGCGCGGGGCGGACTCTGCTCAACTGCCCGCCGTGCTTTAGCGAGTACGCCTTCTTTGCGTCGCTGTGCCAGACCGAGGTGCGCGACGTGTGGCGCGATCCGGCGAGCTTTGAGCTCGACCAGGCAGCGGTGCTCGCCGCGGCGCCCGCGTGCAACCTGGCGATCGTGACCTCGCCCAACAATCCAACGGGCGACGTGGCCCCGCTCGACTTTGTCGCGGCTCTGTGCGATGCGTGCTCCGGCATGGTTATGGTCGACGAGGCCTACGTTGAGTTTGCCGACGATTCGTTTGGCGCGGCCACCACGGCGCAGGGCCTTATCGCCGAGCACCCCAACCTGGTGATTCTGCACACGCTGTCCAAGGCGTTTGGCGCCGCCGGCACGCGCTTGGGCTATGTGATCGCGGCGCCTGAGGTTATCGAGGTGTTCGCGGCGATTCGCCAGATCTATTCGGTCAACGTGCTGAGCCAGGCGGCGGCGCTTGCCTGCGTGCGCGCCCGCGATGCGTATGCGCCCGTGGTGGCACAGGTCGCATCCGAGCGCGAGCGCGAACTGGCCGCCCTGCGCTCGATGGCTGCCGAGGGTCTGCCCGTGGAGGCATGGCCGAGTGCGGCGAACTTTGTGCTTGTGTGCACGCCGCATGCCACGCGCGTGAGAGAGCGTCTGCGCGACGAGTACTCCATCCTGGTGCGTGACTTTAGCTACGCGCCGGGGCTCGCGGACTGCCTGCGCATTACCGTGGGCACGCCGCAGGAAAACGACGAAGTGCTGGCTGCGTTTGCCGCGCTGGTGAAGGAGGAGATGTAGATGGACCGTTATGCCGAGGTGACCCGTAAGACGGGGGAGACCGATATTGTTGTCAAACTCGACCTGGACGGAACCGGAGTGTGCGATATCTCGACCGGCGTGCCGTTTTTCGACCACATGCTCAACGCCTTTGGCCGTCATGGTCTGTTTGACCTGACGGTGCACGCGGTGGGCGACGTCGAGGTCGATGCGCACCACACCGTCGAGGACACGGGCATTGTGCTGGGCGAGGCGTTTTGCCAGGCGCTGGGCGACAAGGCGGGCATCACGCGCTTTGCCGACGCGGCGATTGCCATGGACGAGACGCTCGTGATGGCCGCTGTGGACATCTCGGGTCGCGGGCAGGCCTATTGCGAGCTGCCCGTGCCGACCGAGCGTGTGGGTACCTTTGATACCGAGCTGGCCGTCGAGTTCTTCTATGCCTTTGCGCGCGATGCCAAGCTCACGCTGCACGTGCGCGAGCTGGCGGGCGGCAACTCGCACCACATTATCGAGGCCGCCTTTAAGGCCGTGGGTCGCACGATGCGCCACGCCTGCGAGCTCGATCCCCGCGTGCAGGGCATCCCCAGCACCAAGGGTTCACTGTAACCTGCCAAAAAGGGACAGGTTTATTTTGGCAGGTTTTATCTGCGGAAATGCTGTTTCATACGGTGGGTGAACGTTTAACCGACCAAAATAAACCTGTCCCTTTTTGGCAGGTTTTGAATGGGGAAAAGGAGGGTCGCGTGGGCGAACCGAAGATTGTGGTGGTCGACTACCACAAGGGCAACTTGTCGAGCGTCGTGCGCGGGCTTGCGCGCGCCGGTGCCGCCGCCTGCACATCGGACGATCCGGAGCAGATCCGCAACGCCGACGGCCTGGTCATCCCGGGCGTGGGCGCGTTCTATGACGCGATCGCCTTTATGCGCCAGAGCGGCGAGGAGGTGGCCGTGCTCGATGCCGTTGCTGCCGGAACTCCGCTGCTCGGCATCTGCCTGGGACTTCAACTGTTTTTTGAGCGCGGCAACGAGGGCGTGCCTGCGGACGAGGGCGCGGACGACGATGCCTCCGAGCAGGCCGGCGGTCCCTGGGTCGATGGCCTGGGTATTATGCGCGGCTCGTGCACGCGCTTGGAGTCGAGCCGCCTGAAGGTGCCGCACGTGGGCTGGGACCAGGTGCACATGACGCCTGCCGGCGCGGCCGATCCGCTGCTCGCCGGTTTTGCCGAGGGCGCCAACATGTATTTCACCCACAGCTACGCGGTGGCCGACGACGTCGATGACGCCGATGTGTTGGCGCGTACGCACTATACGCGGAGTTTCCCGTGCATCGTACGTCATGGCAACGTGTGGGGCTGCCAGTTCCATCCCGAGAAATCCTCCGCGCTGGGTCAGCGCATCCTTAAGAACTTCGTCAACATCGTCGAGGAGGTTGGCCGATGATTCTGTTTCCCGCAATCGATTTGATCGGCGGCAAGGTCGTGCGCCTGGAGCGCGGCGACCGGAGCCGCTGCAAGGTATATTCCGACGACCCCGTGGCCGTTGCCCGCTCCTTTGCCGAGCAGGGCGCGAGCTGGGTGCACGTCGTCGACCTGTCCGCTGCCTTTGGCGAGGACGAGGACACATGCGCTGCCAACTCGGCGGCAATTAAGGCCATCTGCGGCGTTGACGGTCTGTCCGTGGACGTGGGCGGCGGCGTTCGCTCGCTCGCACGCATCGACGAGCTGGCCGGCTATGGTGCTCGCCGTATCGCACTGGGCACCGTGCTGGTGACCGAGCCGGGTTTTGCCGAGGTGGCAGCTCGCGGCTTTGGCGAGCTGCTGGTGGCAGATATCGCCGCGCGCGACGGCCAGGTCAAGGTGAACGGCTGGCGCGACGGCGCGGGCGTGGCGCTCGACGACGCCGTGGCGCAGCTTTCCGAGCTGGGTTTTAAGCATCTGGTGTATACCGACATCGCGCGTGATGGCATGCAGACGGGCATCGATGTGGCGGCGTATCGCCATGTGGCCGAGGTCGCGGGCTTTCCCGTCGTGGCTTCGGGCGGCATCTCGGCGCTCGACGATATCCGCGCGCTGGCCGCGGTGGGTGAGGGCGCGATTGAAGGCGCCATTACCGGCCGCGCGCTCTACGAGGGCAACTTTACGTTGGCCCAGGCGCTGGCCGCCGCTCGAGGGGAGGAATAGCCCATGCTTACCAAACGCGTGATTCCCTGCTTGGACGTCAAGGATGGCCGTGTGGTCAAAGGCGTCAACTTTGTGAGCTTGCGCGATGCGGGCGATCCGGTGGAGCTGGCGCGCGCCTACGATCGCGAAGGTGCGGACGAGGTCGTCTTCCTGGACATTACCGCCACGAGCGACAACCGTGCGACGACTATCGAGATGGCGGCGCATGCGGCCGAGGAGCTGGCCATTCCCTATACCGTGGGCGGCGGCTTTCGCGACCTGGCGGGCATGCGCACCATGG
>URAQ01000175.1 GCA_900545875.1 uncultured Collinsella sp. | reverse complement strand
GTGTAGTTCTGCGCCGCGTCGCCCAAGAGACCGTTCACGCGCACCCAGTACGTTCCTGCGGCAAATGTTTCGCCCTCGGCCATTGCCGTGCCCGGAGCGCCGTCCGCGTCGTGCACAAACTCGAGCTGGGCCGTGCAGGCATCGGTTTCGAGCTTGCCCTCGAGTGATGCCGCAATCTTGGCGCGCACGTCTTCGCCGGCCTTAAGGCCTTCGAGTCCCTCAAAATGAGGCGTCAGCGCACGTGGATCGATATCGATGGGCACAGGGCCCTGCAGCCCCGTAACAGTCTCGTTGCCCAGGGCGTCGACATCCACATATTCGATGGCAAACGCATGTCCCGAGGCTGCTACGTTGAGTACGTTGCTGCTGTCGACAAGGCGGAAATGGCCCTCGCCAACGGTCTTGCCATCTTGGAGCGAGGCATCGCTCAGCGAGTCGCCGTACGTCATGCGCATGCGGGTCGGGAGATAGCACGAAACGGTTTGCTTGTGCTGCGCATCGTTGTAATTGCGCTGGTAGATGCTCCGGGCCAGCGCCGCATCAACAAAGTCGGATGCGATGATGCCAATGTGCTTGAGGTAATCTGACTTTGTATCCTCGATGCCGCTGGGATTGATGTACGGGCTCTTATACAGATGCTCGTTGACTACTCGTGCCGAGGTAAAAGGATTGCCTCCGTGCGACAAGCCCGTGCAGCTGGTGTAGTTGATAGACCAGCAACGCTCCAGGACTTTCTCCTTGGCCCCGTTATCGTCCTCGACATCTACCTCGTTGCGCGTGCGCCCGGTCGTTTCCTTCAGCGCATTATCGACCCAGCTGAGCTTGTCGGTTCCCGTGAGTTTGTACTTGTCCTGGGCGTATACCTTGGTGCAATAGGGCTCTTTGTCGCCTGTTTCCCCCGCGGCTTCAAAGCCCCGCGCGTCTTGGACGAGACACATGGAACTGCTGTCGGTGTGCACTGCGATTTTGTTATCCCATTCGGTGAGGTCGAGTCCCCACGTGTGGCCGCTTACGCTGTCGCCGTCGAGTCCAAATCGACGTAGCAGGACGATCTTTCCGCGCACCTCGCCCAGTGTGGGAACGCGGCTCGACGTATAGAACAGTTTGGGGTTGTCGTCCAAAACCTTGGCGAAAGCCGTCGTAACACTTTCGTCGGTAGCCTCGTCGTTGCCTCGTGATACAAGCATGATGAGCGCTTCTGTCGGGTTTTCGTTCAAAAACGTTTTGAAGTAGCCTATGACATCGGAGAGATGCAGATAGTTCCCGTCTTTTTTGAGTAGGTAGAAAATCCCGTGGTCGATGCCGGGGTCATCGCCCTTTCCGAGCCGGATATCGAAATAGCGAATGCCTTCGAGCAACTGCGTGGGAATGTAATCCTGCTGGCATTTTACTTGCGAGGATTGGGGCTCAGTGTCGTTGTCCACGCTGCAGGTGCCCGAATCGTGCGTACCCGGGATGCTCAGCTCGTCGAGGAACTTGTTGTCGTCGACGTATTTCATCCAACATGGTCCGTCGACGTAGCTGCTGTACGTGATCCAGTCGAGGCTGCTAACCGTGGCATCGTTCTTTTTCATGTCGTAACCGATAAGTTCGAGCTCCCACGGAATGCTCTTACTCTTATGGCAGATCTTATTGTTGTCCTGGTCTTTGCCGTTCGATTCTATTGCCAGGTACTTAATGTCTTTTTTCTCGGTTTCTTTCTCGACCGTGCGGTCTCGGATGATGTAGGTTCCGTTTGATTGACGCTCGAACGCAAAAGCGCGGCTGGGCTTGTTGTCATACTCGCCGCCCCATACGTGGATGACCTTTCCATCTTTGTCCGAGTCGTCGTCGACCGACCAAATGCTGTAGCCCGTCTTTTTATGCTCTTCGAAATTGAGCAAGGTGCGGATGGCGTACCAGTTTGTATCGTCATTCTTGGTCGTTACGTTCTCAAGGATGAGCTTGCTGGACGTGCCGTCGTTAAACAGGTGACAGACGTTGCCGCGAACGTTGCCGTCTTGGTTGACGCTCGCGGTGCGAAAATAGCCCGCGGGGCGAAGGCGAATGACGAAATTGTGGAGGCTGTCCGACGGTGCGGGTGTGTTGTCTGCAAATGCCGCTCGCAGGGGAATGCCCGGCGCTGCGGTTTCGGGCAGGCTTGCAAGTGGTGACAACGCCGCAAGCCCTAGGCCCAGCGTAAACGCTCGGCGGCTGATGGCATGGTGTTCGGTCATAACTTCTCCATTCGCAGAGTGCGGTTATGCGATAGTTTTGGTCACTATACTGCCCAGATGTTTAAAGATGCTGGTTTAATTGTCTGCGCGGCGCAATAAATCGGTGGGCGGACGTGTTGGGGTGTTTGTCGTTTTCGTACTGTTGCCACATTTGGGGCGGTTCCGGCGTCCGGCATCCTCGCGTTCGTCGGCTACAGGCATAAGAAAGGGAGGGTCGGTTTACCGGCCCTCCCTGGGTACGAAGCGCTGGGGTACCGTCGCTTGTTTGCACTGCGACCGTGTTTCCCGTTGCGCTCGCCAGTCGCTTAGCGCTTGATCTCGATATCGTCGAGCTTGACGTCCATGGCCTCGGTCTTGGCCTCGGCGATGTCGTCGGCAAATTCCAGAGACTTCATCATGGTCTCGACGGCGTCCTTGTGCTCCTCGACGTTGTCGATACGCACATACACACTGCCGCCGTCAACGTCGGTGAAGTATTCGGTCGTTACGCCGCCCGAGTGTGTATAGGAAGCGTTGCGCCAAGTCTTGCCGTTGTACTTGACGGGGTCATTCTCGGTCCACTCAAAGCTGGCATTCCACTTTGCCTCGTAGTCGAACAGTTCATCGGCGTTCTTGTCAGAGTCGAAGACGGGGATGAAGCGATCGCTGGCGTGCTCGCTCTCGGTGAACTTAAACTGGGCCCTGTCGGCGGTGTCGCCTGCGACGTCGGTGATCTCGACGCCCTCGGGGACCTCGACCTTAAACCAAATGAAGTCGGTCCTCATATCCACGGCTGGCTTTTCTGCTCCGCCGCCACCTCCACTGCCGGTAGCGCCGCCGCTGCCACCGCAGCCCACCAGGGCAACCGCGGCAAAGAGACTGATGCAGAGGGTGAGAATCGCAAAGGCCTTCTTTTTCATGGTCGTGTCCTCCTCGATCTGTAACCGCCCATGGATTACCTGCCTTTACTGTACGCGTGGACGGCTCGCTAGGGTGGGCCATGTGTCCCATTCTGAGGGCCGGATTTGCGCCGTTAAGTGGCAATATGCACGGGTCCAAAAGAGGGGAGGGCCGGTGCTGTCGGCCCTCCCCGGGTTGGGCGCCCGTTGTTTTAATGGGGCGCATGTGCGCGGGTGCGCGTAGGCGCGTGCGGGTGTCCCGTTACTTGATCTCGATGCTCGAAATCTCGACTTCGCGTGCCTCGGAAACTGCCTCTTCCATGTCATCGCGGAACTCGATGGAGTTGAGGAGTGCCTCGGCTTCTTTCTTGTGCTGGTCGAAGTTCGAGATGAGGACGTAGACGCTTCCCGGCTCAACATCGGTAAAAAGCATGGTTGAGATGCCGCTGTTGTCCTCGTATGTTCCGACGAGCCACGTCCTGCCGTTATACTCGACGGACCCGCCATCCTTCCACTGGAACGTATCCCCCTTCTTTTCCGCCTGGTCGGCGTGGGATTCCTCGGCCGTCAGCGCTTTTTTCCAAACGGGGATAAAGCGATCGGCCGAGGCGTTCTCGTCTTCGGGGAAGGTGAGCTGGACCCTGTCGGCATTCTTGCCGGCAGAGTCGCTTACGCCGACGCCCTCGGGCATCTCGACCTTAAACCAGATGTAGTCGGTCTTCTTGGCGACGGGGGCCTTTTCCTTGCTCTCGCTCTTGGGGGCGCTGCCGCCGCCCGATGCGCTCCCGCCGCAGCCCACAAGGGCGAGCGCGGCAAAGAGGGCGATGCAAAGGGAAAGGATTGATAGGGTCTTTTTCATCATGGTGGCGTCCTCCTTGTCTGCTGATGACATCACGGCGCCGCATGCTGTTGGGGTACTGATTGCGCTGGCGGCGGATGTCTCTGTGTACTGTGCGACTTATGCCTCCGTTCATCGCTTGTGGCCGTTGCGCGGCCGTTCCCCAACGGGTTCCTTACTTATAGATATGCCCCAGCTTGTGCTGCTCGGGAGTCTCGAAAGGTGGGCCATGTGTCCCATGTTTGCGTTGGCATGGCCTATCGTGTGCCATAGAAATCCGCGATGGCCAGGTGCGCTGACGCTCGCGTACTTATGGGCTAGACTTAGCACCATTACGTGATCGATGCGGTCGGCCGGCGTCGGCCGCCCGACCGATATATATGACTTGAAGGTGCGTGTGCGTATGAGCCAAGAGATGATGGATAAAACCTGTCGCGGTTTTGCCGAGGCGCT
>URAQ01000174.1 GCA_900545875.1 uncultured Collinsella sp. | reverse complement strand
CGGTTCCAGCTCGTGGATGCGGTCGGGGCCGATAATCGACAACTCGGGTACGCCGTTGGCAAGGCCGTTGCTGCGAAGCTGCTCCAAGTGCGCACGGTCCTCGTCGTTAAAGCCCAGCACCATGGATCCGGTGCGGCAAAACAAAAATCTCAGCTCCTGCGCCCACGCACAGTACAACTCGCAGCCACGGGCGTTGACCTGCGCCTTAACCGTGCCCGGTGTCGGATCGTAGCCGGCATGCACCAGGCCGCCGTTAGCCTTCGACGCGCCCAGCGCAATATCGTTAGCCGCCTCGACCACGCAAATGGAAAGGTCAAACCTCGCGAGCTGCCGCGCGATAGCGCACCCGGTAATGCCCGCGCCCACAATCGCGATATCAAACGTTTCTGCCACAGTGCCTCCCGGACGAGTTGACAGGCCGTCAATAAGACTATCCTAGGGTCTGCACACCCCCAGTGCGACGGCAATGCGGCGAACAGCCCTGCAACACCCGCCAACGGCAGGCGCGGGGAAGCTCGGTAACGTCGACGTTTTTGTCTGCTGACCCCGGTGCCGGAGGTTTGTCTCGATCTGTAACAGTAAGAAGGTTTTTGAGGTCCAAGATGTTACAGATTGAGATTGAAGCCGGGGAGAGATTCTTCTGTCTCGATCTGTAACATCTGGGGACTGTTTTGGGGTCTAGTTGTGGCAGTACTGACCAGTAAGAACGACAAAATCGAACACACTGCTTACCTGCGAGTTTAAGTACGGCAACAACGGCACAAGCGCGTAAAAACGGGTTAGCACATGCACTTGGGATAATTTGGGGATACGAAAGCCACACGGACGTGCACCCCAAATATCCGTGTTTATTAACACAAAGATCACCATGCCGCCCAGGGTCGTGATGTCGTCGGGCAGCTCGTAGCTCCTCCCAGTCATTCCTCTTCCTCCATCCCTATGCGGCCTCGTCCGTGTTCCAGCCCATCAGGTCGTTGGGCGGACAACCAAGAACCTGCGAGATAGCCAAGAGCTTGTCGGCTCCAGGAATGTAATCGCCACTCTCGTACTTCGCGAAAGTGCTGACGTTCATTCCGACTTTGGAAGCGACCTCAGCCTGAGAAAGGTCAGCTCGGGCGCGTGCGGCGCGGATATCCCCGCCAGCTCCTTACTGAAGTCCATTCGTTCCTCCTTAGAGACGTTTTTCTGTCTGTCGAATTTCAATATGAATAGTTTTATGCCCCTGTTAATCAAATGAGCAACATTTTTTTGTGTAAAGACATTTTTTGTTTACTATTCACTTAACGTAAAGAAAGGAGTGAGGATGAACCTTCGTCTAAGAGAGCGCCGAGAAGCCCAAGGGCTAAACCAAAAGGAGCTAGCACAAAAAGTCGGCAAGTCATTCCGAACTATTCAGTCTTGGGAGCGCGAGGAGAGCTATCCGAATGCAGAGCTCGTGGGTGCGCTCTGCGAAGTATTCAACACCGACCCCAACGACCTGCTCGGATGGTACGAGGAGCATCCCGAGGGCAAGCCGACGGCGCCGGCAGGCGCGGAGGGCGAGCTGATCACCTGCTACCGGCAGAGCACCGAGAAGAGGCGCTCGAAGATCTTGGAGACGGCACGCGACCAGGCCGAGCTGTCCCAAGCTCAGGCTGCAGCGCCTGAAGGCGAAGGGCTGGAAGCGGATCAAGTAAGGTCCGCGTAGGCATTCAACGGAAAGGAAGATATATGGAAGACCCTATCCAGGCCGAGATCGTCCTGTACCAGTCCGAGGGGACAAACGTGCCGGTGCAGGTGCGCTACATGAACGAAACGCTTTGGATGCCCCAGAAGGAAATCGCCGAGCTGTTCGACAAGGACAAGTCGACCATCTCGCGCCACATGAAGAACATCTTCGAAGAGGGTGAGCTTGCCCGAGACGCAGTTGTTGCAAAAATTGCAACAACTGCCTCAGATGGCAAGACATATATGGTCGACTTCTACGCGCTCGATGCCATCATTGCCGTCGGATACCGCGTGAACTCGCTGCGCGCGACCCGTTTCCGCCAGTGGGCCACGGCGACCCTCAAGGAGTACATCACCAAGGGTTTCGTCCTCAACGACGACATGCTCAAGAACGGCCGGCCCTTCGGCAAGGACTACTTCGACGAGCTGCTCGCCCGCATCCGCGACATCCGCGCGAGCGAGCGGCGCGTGTGGCTCAAGATCACCGACATATTCCAGGAGTGCAGCTTCGACTACGACAAGGACTCGACCATGGCCAAGAACTTCTACGCCGCGGTCCAGAACAAGATGCACTACGCCGTCACCGGGCACACCGCGGCCGAGATCGTCCAGGGGCGCTCCGACCCCTCCAAGCCCAACATGGGGCTCACGTCGTGGAAGGGAGGCCCCGAGGGCCGCATCCACTCCTCGGACGTCACCGTGGCCAAGAACTACCTGTCCGAGGACGAGATCAGGCAGCTGAACCGCCTCGTCACGATGCTGCTCGACACGCTCGAGGACAGGGCCGAGCGGCACGTCCTTACGAGCATGGAGGACTGCGAGCGCCTGCTCGACGGCTTCCTGACATTCAGCGGGCGCGAGGTGCTCAAGGGCCTCGGCAACCGCAACAAGAAGACGGCCGACAAGATCGCCAAGGAGCGCTTCCATGAGTTCCAGAAGCTCCAGGACAAGGCCTACGAGAACGACTTCGAGCGTATGACGAAGCGTCTGAACGGCAAGGCGTGACGGGCACAAGGGCCTATCAAAACGCCAGTTGTTCCCCATTTTCGTGGGGTCGCGAAAATGGGTGACGGCTTGACCGCGCCGACGGCAAACGGTAATTTGGACAGCGGTATTGACGCGGGGACCCCACGGGGCCAGCGTCCAAAGGAAAGGCGGCTGTCCCCGAGGACAGTCGCCTTTCTTCGTTTATGAGCATTCCAACGAGAGGATAGAATTATCCACCGAGGTGATTCGGATATGGAGACATGTGATGGAGCGTAAAACAATAACCTTCAAATTCGAGGGTGATCTGGAAGGGGTTTCAGTCGGCACGTTCACCGCGGCGCTCCTCGGCTACTCGAGGGCCGTACAGGCTTCGGCAAGAGAACTTGATCCGAATGCGGTCATCGACGTCGAGATAACCGCAACTCGCCCCGGCTGCCTGGAAGCCATTCTCCAAGCGGTCGTAAAAGACCTGCCAGGCATACTTGGGACACTGAGCCAAACGAGCGATCAGCTCGAGCCGGTGCTGAGCGCCTTCAAGGGCTATCTCGAGCTCCGCCGGTTCCTCGGCAAGAACGGAGCACCGAAAAGCGTCGAGCGCGTTGGCGACGGCATCTCGGTAACCGCTGGCAACAACTCAGTCATCAATATCACGCAGAACGTCTATAAGGTCAGTGGCTCCAATGAGGTCGACTCCGCCGTCTCGTCAATGTTCGGCGCGCTCGCGGACAACGAGAAGATCGGCGGCCTATCGATAAGCGGAGACGGTGTCGACGGCTTCGAATCTTCACGAGACGACTTCGAAGACATCAGGACGGCGCCCAAGTGCGAGACGGAGCAGGAGCGCGACGTCATCATGAAGGGTCAGCACCTCAACGTCGCGAAACCCGTGCTCGAGTACAGCGACAAGCGCAAATGGGAACTCTACTGGAACGGACAGAAGCTCTCGGCGAACATGGGGGACTTCGACTTCCTCGGCCAGCTCGCGAGGCGTGAACGCACGTTCGGCATCGGGGACGACATGATTGCGGACCTGTTGCTCCGTCAACGACGGAACGAGATCGGAGCATGGGAGAACAAGTCCGTGAGGATAACCAAGGTCCATGACCTCAGACCCGCGCCAGAAGACCAGAAGCTCCTATAGCAAACTGCGCTAGAGCCCAACCAAGCCGTCAAAGCGTTTTTGACGGCTCCAGACATAAAGAAACCCCACCGCGCACGGCTGGAACCTTGGCGCGGCGGGGTGACAACAAGGATGCCGGAGTAACACGGAGATAGCTCCGGGCAACCTAGGGACATTATATGACACGCAAGCAGAGGCGCCGCGCGTGAGGCTCGATGCCGGTCGACCCTTGATTATCGACTTCATCCGAACACTTCCCACATTCATCCGTACATGTACGGATGAATGTGGGAATCCGATACCCTGAGGGCCGGATCGGCCGGCCCCGGGAGATCGGAGGACGTCATGTCCGGAAAGAGCGGAAAGAGCGGGAAGGGCGCCGCGAGGGCGGTCCCGAGGGCCCACGGCAGGCTCACGAGGCACGAGCGGGACACGGTCCAGAGGATGCTGGAGCGCGGGGCCTCGTGCAGGGAGATCGCGAGGGAGCTGGGCAGGTCGCCCTCGACGGTGAGCGCCGAGGTGTCGTCGCACAGGTTCGTCACGGCGCCCAAGTCCAGGCGCGGCGAGCGCGTCGACGC
>URAQ01000173.1 GCA_900545875.1 uncultured Collinsella sp. | reverse complement strand
GGCGCGTCTTTTACATGGGCGCAGGCACCAGCGGTCGTCTGGGCGTACTCGACGCTTCGGAGTGTCCGCCCACGTTTGGCGTGTCACCCGATCTGATTGTCGGGCTCATTGCCGGAGGCGAGACGGCGTTTATCAAGGCTGTCGAAGGTGCCGAAGACAGCGATGAGCTTGGCGCGAACGACCTGCGAGAGCGTGGACTCTCGGACAAGGATCTTGTCGTCGGCCTGGCGGCAAGCGGCCGTACTCCTTATGTGGTGGGCGGCCTTGCGTACGCCAAGGCAACTGGGTGCAAGACCATTGCAATTGCCTGCAACCAAGGGTCGAAGATCGGGGAGAGCGCAGATCTTGCCATTGAGCCCGTGCCCGGTCCCGAGGTACTGACCGGCTCAACGAGGCTCAAGGCGGGAACGGTTCAAAAGCTCATTCTCAACATGATTTCGACCGGTGCCATGGTCAAGATCGGCAAGGTATACCAAAACCTGATGGTCGATGTGCAGCAGACGAACGAGAAGTTGGTGGTGCGCGGCCAGAACATCGTGATGGAGGCGACCGGCTGCACGCGCGAGCGCGCCGTTCAGGCGCTTGCAGATGCCGGCGGCCACGTAAAAACCGCTATTGTCTCGGTACTGTTGGACTGCGATGCCGAGCAGGCTACGGTAGCTCTTGAGCGGGCGCGAGGCCATGTCCGTGCTGCGGTGAGTGGCCATGAGAAGAGCAATGCCGACGCCCAATAGGTGCGCGGCGTGAGCTGATATGACATCCAGACGAGATACCCAATACAAGGAGGAGTTATGACGAACAAAGAGCTGGCTCAAAAGCTGCTGGACCTTTTGGGCGGTAAAGACAACGTGCTGGCAAACGCGGCGTGCATGACGCGCCTGCGCGTGACCGTCAAAGATGCAGACAACGTCGACACAGAGGGTATTAAGGCTCTCGACGGCGTAATGGGTCTGGTCGAGGACGATACCATGCAGATCGTGCTGGGACCGGGCAAGGTGAATAAGGTGCTTGAGGAGTTCTCCAAGCTCACCGGCCTTGCGAAAGGCGTTGCCGACGAGAGCGTGGTTGACGCTGCGGCCACAAACAAGGCCGCGCAGAAGGCCAAGTACGAGTCCAAGCCGGTTCAGGCCTTCCTCAAGAAGATTTCCAATGTCTTCGTCGCCCTGCTTCCCGGCATTATCGCTGCCGGCCTTATCAACGGTATCTGCAACGTCATTAACGTCTCGACGGCAGGCGCGCTTGCAGGCGAGTGGTGGTACCAGGGCATTCGTTCCATGGGCTGGGCCCTGTTTGCCTATCTGCCCATCTTGGTGGGCTATAACGCGGCGCGCGAGTTTGGCGGCTCCGCTGCGCTGGGCGGCATCGCCGGCATGATGTGCATCGCCAACAGTACCATGCCCCTGCTTGCGCCTGGCGCGGCTGATCCCGCTGCTGCCATTCTGCTGCCGCTCACCAATGCACAGTACAACCCCGCTGCAGGCGGTATGATTGCGGCTCTCATCGCTGGTGCGTTTTTCGCCTGGATGGAGCGTCAGATTCGCAAGGTTATGCCCAACGCACTCGACACGTTCCTGTCCCCGCTGCTGGTGCTCATCATCGGCGCCTTTGCTCTGATGCTCATCATCCAGCCGGTTGGCGCATGGCTGACGACTGCCATCTTTAGCGTTTTGACCTTTATCTTCGAGAAGCTGGGCGTCCTGGGCGGCTATATCCTGTCGGCAGGCTTCTTGCCGCTGGTGTCCGTCGGCCTGCATCAGGCACTCACGCCGATCCACGCTATGCTCAACGATCCCGACGGCGCCACCAAGGGCATCAACTACCTGCTGCCCATCCTTATGATGGCCGGTGGCGGCCAGGTTGGCGCCGGTCTGGCACTGTACTTCAAGACCAAGAACGCCAAGCTCAAGAAGTATGTCGCCGAGTCCATTCCCGTTGGCATTCTGGGTGTTGGCGAGCCTTTGATGTATGCCGTTACGCTGCCGCTCGTCCGTCCGTTTGTGACAGCTTGCCTGGGTGCCGGCTTTGGCGGCGCGCTCGCGGCGCTGCTTCACATCGGTACGGTTTCTCAGGGCGTTTCCGGTCTGTTTGGCCTGCTGATCGTCGTTCCTGGCCAGCAGCTTGGCTACGTTGCCGCGATGCTGCTTGCCTACGCCGCCGGCTTTGTCCTGACGTGGTTCTTTGGCGTCGATGAGCAGAAGATCAACGAGTTTTTTGGCGAGTAGTTTGATGGCGCGAGCCGTGTTGCTCAGGGCGCGCGGCGCGCGGCAGATTTCTTGATGCTATGGTTGTGCCGGCGGAGCTAACTGCTCCGCCGGCCTTTTTTAAGGAGCGTTGAAGCGTGAAAACGGGTATTTCGATTTATCTTTCCAGCCCACTGCAGGATATTGAGCGGACGATTGAGCGTGGTGCCGCGGCGGGTGCGCGCTATGCATTTACCTCGCTGCATATTCCCGAGGACGGGGGAGCGGCGTATGCTGATAAAGTCCGTCAGGTGCTGTCGCTGCTTTCTGTCCGCGACATTGCGCTCATTGCCGATGTGGGACCGCGCACGTGCGATTTGCTCGGGCTTGAGCGAATCGAGGACCTGCGCGATTTGGGACTGGAATACCTTCGTTTGGACTATGGCTTTAGCTCTCAGCGGGTCGCGGAGCTGTCTAGGGTGTTTCGCATTGTGGTCAATGCATCGACGGTGAGTTCTGACGAAATCGCATCGTGGCGTGAGGCCGGAGCCGATGTGACCCGTTTTGCCGCCTGCCACAATTTTTACCCCAAGTCTTATACCGGTCTTTCGCTTAAGGACGTTGCTCGCACGAATCTTCGTCTCGCGGCGCTTGGCTTTGAAATCATGGCTTTTGTGCCGGGCGATGCCAACGTTCGCGGGCCGGTATTTGAGGGGCTGCCGACGGTCGAGGCTCAGCGCGGTCGCGCGTCAAAGGTTGCCCTTAACATGCTTGAGCTTGCACATGGCGCCGATTGCGACATCGTGCTGGTGGGTGACCCCGATCTTTCTGATGCGGGTTGGGTGCAGTTTGCTCAGGTTTCCGCCGGATATGTGGACGTGCATTGCGAGTTGGAGTCCGGCTATTCCTATTTGCGGGGGCAGATTCATCACGATCGTCCTGATTCGAGTGTTCACATCTTTAGATCTCAGGAGTCGAGGACGACGCTTAAGCCGGATGCCGTGCCGTCGGATTCCGGCGCCGGCTTGCCGCGAAAGGCGGGGTCGATTGCTGTGAGCAATAGCGGGTACGGACGCTACGAAGGCGAGCTCGAGATTGCGCGGGTTGATCTTCCCGGCGACGAGCGCATGAACGTAGCGGGCCGTATCACGCCCGAGGCAATGGAGCTGCTGCCGTTCATCAAGCGCGGATTCGGGGTACGGTTCGTTTAGCGCGTGAACCGTGGGCTACAATTGGCCCATCATACGAAGGCGCCTCGTGTGGCGCGTGCCTGCGTTGGCCGATCTATATACGGAGGATTCCCATGACCGTACTGTTTGTTGAATATCCCAAGTGCTCGACCTGTAAAAAGGCCAAGGCGTGGTTGGACGAACATGGGGTCGAGTATATCGACCGCGATATCGTTACGGACAATCCTACAGCCGATGAACTTGCGATCTGGATCGCTCGATCGGGGCTGCCGGTGCGGCGCTTCTTTAACTCGTCGGGCATGAAATATCGAGAGCTGGGCCTGAAGGCGCGCCTGGATGCGGGCATGACGGATCGGGAGTGCTATGAGCTGTTGGCGACCGACGGCATGCTGGTCAAGCGCCCCTTGATCGTTGCGGACAACGTCGTTTTGACAGGGTTCAAGGAGGACGCCTGGGCGGAGGCGCTTCTGTAGCCGCACACCGCGCGAGCATGTCCCGGTGCGGCGCGCGTGTGGCTTCTGCGGCGGTTGACATATGTTTCACGTCGGGCATCTCGCCCGGATACCTTTGAGTCCGGCCGCGGCACCGCGCTGCGGCCGATCACGTGGATGGAAGCGCCATCCGGGGAATCGAAAGAGAGGCCGATGGAGGTTCATGAACTAGAAGCTCTCGCCCACGACGTTGCGGGCGGGCGCGTGGCTCCCGACGAATTGGTGAGGCGCGTCCAAGCCGGTGCGACGACCGATCTCGGCTACGCGTGCGTAGACATGCAGCGCGGCCTTCGCACGGGCGTGTCCGAGGTCATCTACGGTGCGGGTAAGACTGCCGGTCAAATCGCGGGCATCGTCGGTGCCATGCGCGAGGGCGGCCAGGAGCGCGTCCTCATCACGCGGCTCGACGATGCGAAGGCTCGGGACCTCGCCGACCTGGGTTGCCCGTTCGAGTATGTTGAGGCCGCCCGCTGTGGCGTGGTGGGCGGACTGCCCGAGCCGGCTGGAAATGGCGAGGTCTTGGTGCTCACCGCC
>URAQ01000172.1 GCA_900545875.1 uncultured Collinsella sp. | reverse complement strand
TTGGTCGTGCCGTAGATGATTGCCTGACCGCGCTCGGGGTCGCGGCCGAGCTCACGCACCAGGCCCTTGTCCACGAGCGACGCGATAACGCCGTCGGAGTTGACGCCGCGGATACCTTTGACCACCTCGCGCGTGACGGGCTGGTGGTAGGCGATGACGGCCAGGGTCTCGAGCGCCGCCTGAGATAGCTTTTGCGTGTCCCAGCTCAGCACGTAGGCCTCGACCACGTCGTGGTAGGCAGGGTGTGTAAACAGACGCCAGCCGCCGGCGACCTCGCGCAACTGAAAGCCGCGATTGGCCTCCTCGTACTCAACCTTGAGCTCGGCCAAAAGCGACGCGCACTCGCCCGGGGCGATATCCAGTGCGCCGGCCAGCGCGGGCGCACTCACGGGGTCGCTCGATACCAGCAGAAGTGCCTCGAGGGCGCCTTTGAGGCTGTTTGTCTCTAGCGTGGAAAGGGTTGACATGGTAGCCGCTCCTATTCGGTGAGCTCGGGGCCCTCGCCGGGCACGTATGCCTCGGCGCCCTCGACGCGGTTGATTTGAATGGTTCCAAAAATCTTGTCCTGGCTCAGCGTAAGCGAGCCGCGCTTGGCGAGCTCGAGCATGGCCAGGAAGGTGACAACGAGCTGCTCAGTCGTGGCGTCGCCGTCCAGCAGCTCGCGGAAGGTGCAGGTTTGGTGCGCCATGGTAAAGCGGTCGACCGAGGCCACCGTCAGGTCGAGCGGCACGCGATGCGGAGCCACGTGCTCGGCCTCCAGCAGGAAGGTCTGGCGCTTGCCGTCCAGGTCGGCGCAGATGACGGCGAGGCCGCGCAGGGTAATGCCAGCCAGGTAGTCGGGCATAAGGCCCAAGAACTCGGGGTCGGGGCCGGCAACGCGCGGATGCATGCGGCTCTCAGCTTGCATCCGCGCGCCAAGGGCCGCCGCCGCGCCCTTAAACTGTTTGTAGGCGATCAGGCGCTGGATCAGGACCTCGCGCAGGGCGTCGCCGTCGAGTGCGCTGAGCTCCTCGAGGTCTTCGTCGTCCTCGTCATCTTCAACGGATTTGCTGGGAGCCTCCTGGGGCACCAGCGAGGCGGCCTTGATGTCCAAAAGGGTTGCCGCGACCAGCAAAAAGTCACTCGCCACATCTAGGTCCAGCGCCTCAATGCGCTCGGCCTCGGCAAGGTACTGTTCGGCCACCTCGCTGATCGAGATGGCGCCGATATCAACTTTTTGGCGGGTTACCAGCTGCAGCAGCAGGTCGAACGGTCCGCTGTAGACCTGCGTCGACACGCGATACGACATTTTCGACCTCCTTTGACGGCGCCTTCGCGGCGCGGTTTGGGTGCATGTTGCGACCGTTTTGCACGGTCGACCTGTAAGTTTACCCTAGATGCCGGCGATTGCGAAGTTGAGCAGCCACTCGGCCAGCGGATACACGGTAACGTCGAAATAGCGGCCGATCACGTCGATGCCGGTCCACATGGGCAGCAAGTACAGCACGATGATAAGGATCGGCATGGCGTATTGCTGCAGACGGTAGTAGTTAGCGAGCGCCTTGCCCTTGAGGAACGGCACGATGATCGACGAGCCGTCGAGCGGCGGGATCGGGATGAGGTTAAAGAACGCGAGCGACAGGTTGACCACGATAAAGGTGGCGCCGAAGTTCATGATTTGGGACGCTACGGCAAAGGATATGCTGGGGTAAAGGCTGCCATAGGCCAGGTGCATGAGAGCGGCCGCAAGGCATGCCAGTGCGATGTTCGATGCGGGGCCGGCCGCGCTCACCAGGACCTCGTCGCGTTTGGGGTGCTTAAGGTTGTTGAGGTACACGGGTACCGGCTTGGCAAAGGCAAACACCGGGCCACCGGCCGCGAGCATAAGCAGCGGCAGGAGGACGGTGCCAAACGGATCGACATGGTTGAGCGGGTTGAGCGAAACGCGGCCGCGCGAACGGGCCGTCTTGTCGCCGAGAGCCCAAGCTGCGGCGGCGTGCGCGCTCTCGTGAATCACGATGCCGACGATGACGGCAACGGCGCTGGCGAGCAGGTTCATGAGGTAGCTGCTGGACATGGCGCTCCCCTAGCGGACACGGCGCGAGGCGCGCGTGAGCAGGTAGTCGGCCACAAACAGGATGACGGCCACGATGGCGTAATCCAGGCGGAACACGCCGCCAAAGGGCGATGTGATGACGCCGTAGCCGGCGATAGCGCTCGGCAGCGCGCGCGAAAGCTCAACGACAAAGCCGACGATCTGCAGCTTGGCGGTGAGGCCGCTAAAGCACAGCAGCACGGTCATCGCGCTCATAAAGATGCCGCAGATGCGACAGGCGATGGCGATGATGCTCATCGCCACGGCGGTGGCTTTACGAGAGTTCACGCGCGGTCTCCTCTTCGATCTGGGTGGAAAGCTCCAGCCATTCGTCCTCGAGCTTGGGCAGCTCTTGCTTAAGGCCGTTATATTCCCCCAGCGCGGCGTTGAACTTGTCCTGATCTGCATAAAGCTCTTCGCTTGCCATCAATTCCATAAGCTCGTCATAGCGGGCGCGCTTCTTGTCGAGCTCCATCTCGATCTTCTTGAGCTGGTTGCGCACGCCCTTGAGCTTTTTGTTGAGCGCAGCGCGGGCCTGGGCCTCGGCACGCTTTTGCTCCTTGGTCTTTTTGCCCTCGGCCGGCTTAGGCGCTGCAGCGGGGGTGTCGGCCTGGGCGGCACTGGCTTTGGTGGGCTTGGCCGCGGCGGGAGCACTCTCCGTGGACGCCTCGGCGGCGGCACGGGCTGCGAGGTCCTCGCGCTTATAGAGGTAGTAGTCGTAGTCGCCGTCGTAGACCGTGACCTTGCCGTCGCGGATATCGATGACGCGGTTGGCCACGGCGCGCACCAGGTGCTCGTCATGGCTGATGAGCACGATGGTGCCGGGGAAGTTTTGCAGGGCGTTCTCGAGCATGTCCACCGAGTCGATGTCCAGGTGGTTGGTGGGCTCGTCCAGGCACAGGAGCGCCTCGGGCGCCACGAGCATCTTGGCCAGGGCCAAGCGCGCCTTTTCGCCGCCGGAGAGGACACGGACCTGCTTTTCGATTGCGTCGTTGTCGCTAAACAGGAAGGCGCCCAGCAGGCTGCGCTGCTGCGGCACGGTCCACTTGGGCGTGACGGTGTCGATCTCTTGCAGGACGGTGTTGGACTCGGTCATGCCCTCGAGCGCGTGCTGGGCGTAGTAGGCCACACCCACGTTGGTGCCCAGGTCGCGGGTGCCGGTGGTGGGCGGTTCCAGGCCGGCGAGGATCTTCATGAGGGTGGACTTGCCGGCGCCGTTGGGGCCGACGAGCGCCACATGCTCGCCGCGGTAGAGCTTGAGGTCGATGTCACTGTAGATGTGCTTGTCGCCGTATGACTTGGAGACGCCCTCGAGGCCCACGACCATATCGCCCGAGCGCGGCGGGTCGGGGAACTTAAAGTCGATATGCTTGTGGCCCTCGGGCAGGATGACGAGCTCCTTCTTGATCTGCTCGATCTTGCGGATACGCTCCTGGGCCTGGGCGGCCTTGGTGGGCTTGTAGCGGAACTTATCGACGAAGACCTGCATGTGGGCGATGTCGCGCTCCTGGGCGGCACGCTTGGCGCGCATCTGCTCAAGGTTGTCCTCGCGCTGCTTGAGGTAGCTGCTGTAGTTGCCGGTGTAGGTGGTCACGCGGCGGTTCTCGAGCGCGGCGACGTGGTCGACGCAGGCGTCCATGAAGGCGCGGTCGTGGCTGACGATGAGGACGGCGCCGTCGTAGCTGGCGATAAAGCCGCGCAGCCACTGGACACTCTCGAGATCCAGGTGGTTGGTGGGTTCGTCCAGGAGCAGCAGGTCGGGGTGGCGCAGGAAAAGCTTGGCGAGCGCGATGCGCATCTGCCAGCCGCCGGAAAACTCGGAGCAGGGACGCTCAAAGTCGGTGACCTTAAAGCCCAGACCGGACAGGATTTTGCGGGCGTTGCTTTCGAGCTCGTAGCCGCCTAGGTGCTCAAAGCGGTCCTGGACCTGGCCGTATTCGTTCAGGAGTGCGTCGACGTCCTTGCCCTGCTCGGAGAGCTCGGTGATTTGTGCCTGAAGCTCGTTGGCGCGCTCGCCCATGCGGCGGATTTCCTTAGCGGCCGCCATGACCTCGGCGAGGATGGTGGTGTCCTTATGCTCCAGGTTGGTTTCCTGCTCTAGGTAGCCCACCTGGCAGTCCTTGGCGTACTGGACCTGGCCGGCGTCGGGGCTGTCGATGCCCATGATGATCTTGAGCATGGTGGTTTTGCCGGCGCCGTTGGGTCCCACGAGCGCAAAGCGCTCGCCGGGGTTGATCTGGAAGGACGCGCCGCTAAAGAGGACGCGCGCGCCGAAGCTTTTTTCGATCTTGTCGACCAGGAGGATCATGGTGCCGCCTTTGACCTTGTGTGCCTATAT
>URAQ01000171.1 GCA_900545875.1 uncultured Collinsella sp. | reverse complement strand
GCGCGTGCCCGCCGTCGATGACCTCGCCGACGACGTAATCGAGTTTGTAGACCGCACGTACGGGGCCCAATGCGAGGCGCTCGCCACCGAGTGCGGCGACTTTTTGGTGCGCCGCAGCGACGGCGTATTTGCCTACCAGCTAGCCGTGGTGGTCGACGATGCCGCCATGGGCGTCACCGAGGTCGTGCGCGGATGCGACCTGCTGGGCTCCACGCCCCGCCAGATCTATCTGCAGCATCTGCTGGGACTTCCCACGCCGCGCTACGCGCACATTCCGCTGCTCATGTCGCCGGACGGCCGTCGCCTTTCCAAGCGGGACCGCGATCTGGACCTGGGCGAGCTGCGCGCCCGCTTTGGCACGCCCGAGGCGCTGCTGGGCTGGCTCGCCGGGCAAACGGGCATCGCGCCGAACACCACGCCGCGCTCTGCCGAGCAGCTGGTCGAGCACTTTAGCTGGGATGTTATCCGCGAGCACCGAAAGAACATCACCATAACGGCCGAGTAGCCAAACGCCCCGCCCCTCACGACCCCTCCCTTCGGCGAGCGCATAATCCTGCGTCTTGTTATGTACGGAATAATTCCGTACAATGAAGCAAAGGAGGTTTTACCATGCCAACGATTGAAAAGCAGCGCCGTATGGATCTAAGGCTGACCGAGCGTCAACGCCTTACTTACGAGCGCGCCGCGGCCTTGCGCGGGCAAACTCTCACCCAATGGGCCACGGCTCACCTTGACGAGAGCTCCGCACGTGACATCGCCGAGGCGTCAACAACCTATCTTTCTCCTGATGGCTTTGATGCATTTTGCGAAATGCTCGACTCACCCATGCCTCAAGCCGCAAAAGCATTGCTTGACCGTAAAGCGATTTGGGAATGAGCACGTTTACCAAGCCCGTTCAACTCCCCGTTGGCCAAGGCATCGAGGCTTTCCACTGTGGAAATACTCTTGTAGACGGATGGGCTAAAAACAGATCGGCCTCGGCGCGAAAAAGAGGGTCAGCGGTTATATACGCATCGTATTGCGACGGCGCAGTCGCTGGGTTCTATACGCTATGCACGCACTCCGTAGCTCGCGAAAATGTCGATGGAGGATGGTTCGTGCGAAACTCCCCCTCCCAAGTTCCCGCAGTGTTGCTTGGAATGATGGGGGTTGACGAGAAGTTTAAGGGGCTTGGTCTTGGGGCGTCACTGCTCAAAGATGCCATCGAGAACGCCATGAAAATTTCTACCCTGGCAGGAGCGCGAGCTTTGGTTGTCGATCCAGTAGATGATGAGGCTGCAGCGTTCTATGCGCATTTTGGCTTTGTAACCCTGCCCGGCACCAACCGAATGGCGCTGAAACTCTAGACCGTCGGCGACATCTCCTCCGACTCCCAGCATGTCTTAAGTTACCCTACAGATAATGACCGTTGCCGAAATGCAGGGTAACTACCCAAGGCATCGTATGAAAAGCTCGCTACGCCCCGCCCCTACACAACATCCCAGGGCCGGAGTTCGTCGCCCAGGCGGACGATGCGATCGTAGAGCACGGTGTGGCGCTCTGCTGGGTTTGCATCGCGATGAAAATGCCCATAGTACCAGCGCTTGTAGTCCAAGCGGTCTTCCAGCTCATCGAAAAATGCCGTAAGTCGATCAACGGCTGGGTAATTCCAGCCAGGCGCCGGATAGAGCGTGGGCGAAAGCATGCGCGTGGAGCAGGTGTGGGTGACCACGTAGTCGACCTTCCAGCCCACGCTATCGAGCTTTGCCCGCGCTTCCTCAAAGTTGCGCTCGTCCGGCAGCTCCTGCGGCCACCAGCTCGAATACGGTATGCGATACTCCTTGTCCACGCTCGTGGCGCCGCCCATGGTAAAGATCGTTGAACCGTCGAGCTCAAAGACCTCGCCGCGCGTCAGGCGCCGTATGGGCGAGGTATCCGACAGGCGCTGCGTGAGCCCGCCGTGCCATAACTCCATAGGGCGCTCCGCCCAATGGTCGAAGCGCTCGTGATTGCCGTCAACAAAGAGCACCGTGTAGGGGCGCGACTCCAACCACGCGATGTCAGCACATTCCTCGGCAGAGAAATCCCATGGAAAGCCAAAGTCGCCGGCGACAATCAGATAGTCGTCGCTCGTCAGGCTATCCCCAAGATCCCAATCGCGGAGCTTTTGCATGTCGATGCCACCGTGGACATCACCCGTTACATAGACCGTCATCGGATCACCACTTCCCTCTTATAGGCTTTGAGATCGTGCTCGATCTGCTCGTCGCCCGTAGCATTGACCCACCACGGCCATTTAACGCAGCACACCGGCTCGTCTACCTGCGCAAACCACGTCTTGAGCTCGTCCAGGCTCACCGGGGCGTAGCTGTTGGCGTCCACACCCACGTCGTAGCGCAGCAGCCCCTGCTTGCGGTTGAACTCGTTATACGCGTCGCCGCAGCTGTGGATATGCCCATGAAGATGCCAACCGCCGTGCGACATACCCTGCCAGTCGGCCATGGGATAGTGGCTCAGCACGATTTTTTGGCGGTCGATCTTGAGCACGCAAATGGGCGGCTCGACGATAAAGGCATCCGCTACCGCAGGCTGCGTCCAGTCTTTGTCGTGGTTGCCGGGCAGTAGATGGACATGCTTGCATGCAATGCTTTTGCGCAGCTCGTAGGCATCTTGGACCGTCATCTTAAAACTAAAGTCGCCCAAGATGTAAAGCTCGTCGTCCACGGCGACCTTGCTATTAATGCCGGCGACCATGGCGTCGTTCATCTGCGCAACAGCCGACCAGGGCCTGTCGGCAAACCGTAGCATGTTTTCGTGCCCAAAGTGCGTATCGCTGGTAAACCAGATCACGGGGACCTCCTAACGCTCTTGCTCGGAATAGCTGTTCGTCGTCTCACCCTACCATCGGCACATTGCGCCTCGATCGGCACGATATCTTGGTAGATAAGGCGATGTTTGCCATCGCGCCATTCATCGTCATGGTAATGGCCAAAAAACCAGGTACGGTAGACAAGCCGCCCGTCGAGCTCGCCCAAAAAGGCCTGCAGTGAATCGTCGTAGAACTCGCGATTGCACTCCATGCACAGCTCGTCCGCCAGACCGATCGGCGCCTCGTGAGTCACCACGTAATCGACCTTCCAGCCCACGCGATCGAGCGAGGCACGGCAATGGTTCATCTCGCTCTCACTCGGCATTTCATCAGGCCACCAAGTCTTTCCCTCCCGACGCCACTGTCTATCATGGCTCGCGGCGCCACCCATGGCGAGCACCGTGTTCCCCGCGATATCGAACACCTCACCGCGCATCAGGTGCAGTACGTGCGGGCGAGCCTCGTGAACGAGGCCCCCATTCCACTCTCGCTTTGGCAGCCCCGTCAGCAGATGATGGTTCTCGTGATTTCCGTCGACAAAGCACGTGGTCCAGGGCTTGGACTCAAACCAATCGAGCCAGTATTTGTCGGTGTTTGAGCCGCTCCATATAAAACCAAAGTCGCCGGCAACAATCACCACGTCATCGCGCGTTAGCGTTCGGCCCAATGGCCAAGCGCGCGACGAGAAGCGGCTCGCCCCGTACTCGGCAACACCGTGAACGTCTCCGGTAACGAAAATGGACATCAAACAACACCTCCGTGCTGTACGGCTCTGGACAAATCGATAGCAGAAATTGCAGGCAGGCACCGGCATTTGCGTCCCTTAGGGCTTACCCCTCGCTCTTCCATCCAAACGGGTCAAACACCCAAAAAACCAGATCGAGCACGCCGCCGGTCATCATGGCGCCGGCAAGGGCCATGCAAACGTGCAGAGAGCCGGCGCTTCGAAGCACGTCGAACGGCCCCAGAACAGCCAGCAGTGCGACCGCAGCGCCGGCCACGCACAGCGCGAGGCACGGCCCCGCGTCCTTGACGCATTTCCTTGCAAGATGCTTGGTGTTGTCACTCATCGATTTCGAGCTCCCTAGAGGGTCGTTGTTCAGGTACATGCCGCCGCGACAAAGCAGAGCGGCAGATTAAGTGTCGCATTGCGTGCGGACACGTTTTTAGGCCCGCGTGTCTACAGGGACCCATGTCCTTGCAGAACACCCCCAAAGGAACGTCTAAACCACTGGTGGGCAACATGTTGGGCAGGGCGTCTTGCCTCGTTTGAGCGCAGTCGCCAATGGCACGCTCGTTCTAATGGCGTTTTGAGGAAGGCTTCTGCATCCCGCAGAACGGTGATAAATCTTGCCGTTCTTGGTGACGATTACCTTCGTTCTTGAGGTATCTACACTGCGGGGTTCGATGGGCGCGGCAACTTCTTGACGAGACGGCCCCATTTTCTGAGGCTTGCCTCTCCAAAAATCAAAATCGCGGAATCGGTTGATATAGCCGTCGAAACACCCATCGAACAGCAATCCCGTTGCCAGGCCCGCCATGAATCCGCAGGCGATTGCCGCCTCTCCTCTAATTTGCATATGCCCCTCCTTAATCGCTCATGAAGAAAAGGCGGCGCGC
>URAQ01000170.1 GCA_900545875.1 uncultured Collinsella sp. | reverse complement strand
GAGCCGCAGACGCGGGAGTGCGCGATATCGCCGACGACGGCGACCTTCAGACCGTGGAAGTCACCCTTGTGCTCCCAGATGGTGTACAGGTCGAGCAGGGCCTGCGTGGGATGGTTGTGCTTGCCGTCACCGGCGCAGATGACGCTCGCGGGCGAGTTCTGCGTGACGATGTAGGGAGCACCGGCGTGCTTATCGCGCACGACGATGCAGTCGATCTTGTAGGCGTTGAGGGTCTCGACGGTGTCGACGAGGCTCTCGCCCTTGACCGTGGAGGTCGAGGAGCCGCCAAAGTTGAGGCTGTCGGCCGAAAGACGCTTCTCGGCGAGCTCGAAGGAGCTGCGGGTGCGCGTCGAGGGCTCGTTGAACATGTTGACGATGGTCTTGCCCTTGAGCGTGGGGACCTTCTTGATGGCACGCTCGTTGACCTCGGAGAACGCCTTGGCGGTCTCGAGGATGAGCTTGATGTCCTCTTCGGAGTACTCGGTAATGTCGATCAGGTGCTTATGGTTGAACGCCACGGTACTACTCACCTCCCAGCGGCGCGGAGCCCACGTGGGAACCCGGCGCGACGTCGTTAATCTCGACAGCGGTGTGGCCGTCGACTTCCTTCATATATAGGTGCACGTTCTCCTCATGCGACGAGGGAACGTTCTTGCCGACAAAGTCCGGCGAGATGGGGAGCTCGCGGTGGCCGCGGTCAACGAGGACTGCCAGCTCGATGCGGCTCGGACGGCCCAGGTCCATGACGGCGTCTAGAGCGGCGCGGATGGTACGACCCGTGTACAGGATGTCGTCCACCAAAACGACGCGTTTGCCATCGACGCTGAAGGGAATGTTGGTGGCGTGGATCGCGGGAGCGAAATTGGTCGCGTAGTCATCGCGGTAGAAGCTGATATCGAGGCTGCCGAGCGGAACGTCGACGCCCTCGATCTCCTTGATCTCCTCGGCGAGCTTCTTTGCCAGAAGGTCGCCGCGCGTGACGATGCCGACCAGAGCGAGGTCTTCACAGCCCTCGTTGCGCTCGAGAATCTCGTGCGCGATGCGGGTCATCGCTCGATTGACGGCGGTCTCGTCCATGATGACCGCCTTGGGGGAAGTCGTGCCCATCGATCTCCTTCCTCACATGTCTTGACTGCTGACACAGTCAAAAAAATAGATGCCCGACCGCTTAAAGCGGACCAGACACCCACAGGAAGGGCTGCTCTTTGGCAGCTATGTAATTCCATGTGGGCATCTCGTACCCCTTTAATGGTCAAGGAATAGTGTAGCCAACCTCGAGCTTAATTGCGAGCATAAATACAGAGCAATCCGTAAACGGAGCCCAATGCTCAATAAACCTATATATATTTGTGGGACGAGCTTGAAAACGCACGCACGAGCTGGCATAATCCCCTCTGCTGCACGCAAATCGGATCTACGTCCAGGGCCGTGGCGTGAGCACTATCGCCAAAAGAGGAATATCTCTGTGTAGATTACGCACAGGGAGCTGCTTCTGTGCTATAGTTCAGGCTTGTTTGTTAACGCGACATGTTCGTTTGTCGCCCAAGGAGGGTCAGTTATGTCCAAAGTTTGCGAAGTTTGCGGTAAGCACCCCGTTGCCGGTCGCTCCATCAGCCACTCTCACCGCGTCACCAACCGTAAGTTCCGCCCCAACATCCAGCGCGTCTACGTCGTCGTCGATGGTCACCGTCGCAAGATGAACGTTTGCTCCACCTGCCTCAAGTCTGGCAAGGTTGCGCGCTCCTAAATAAGGTCTTACCAACAAGTACCTCGGACTCTCCGGGTCAAAGACCTCGCGTTCATATAGAACTTACCAAAGGCGCCCTCCCCTACGGAGGGCGCCTTTTTGCACTCATTGGGGACAGACTTACATGAGTGTTTTCACGCATTGGGGACAGACTTAGATGAATGCTTTCCTAAGCTCACAGTGCATCGATCGGCCCCAATCCATACCTCAGGCCGCCTCGTTCCAGCCTATGGTGGCCTTGGTTACGCTTGTAGCGCCGATACCGGTGATACGGGCAATTTGCTTGACCGTAAGATGGGCCCGCCTGAGCCTTAGCAGACAGGCATCGCGTTCGGGGCGTGGCAGGGCCTTGAGCAGCGCAGGATCAATGCTCGGCAGGGCCTCGTGTGCGACGGTAAGGGCATCCTCGTCGGGAATCCGTCGACGCGGAAGAATCTCAACTGACCAGATCCGCTCGGCAACTTCCTTAAGATGCTCGCAATAGCGACGGGAACCCCCGACAATATCGAGCATGGGGGCCGCATCGCAGATATCAAAGGGATCGTATCCCAGCTGGTATGCCTTGTAGCTTGACCAGCGGTAGGCATCAAGCGAGTCGAGCGCACCTTTCACGGGATTGAGATGGATATAATCGAGCAACTGCACCGCCTGCGTGTCCGACTCGACCGCGACCCGCGAATAGCGATTATCAAACAGGTGGCCCGTTCTTCCGGTTTTCCCATTGAAATACTTGGCATAGGCCGTCAGCGCGCACTGCATTGCCTTTGAAAGGTTGTCAAATGGGTCATCAACCATCAAATGGAAGTGGTTGTCCATAAGGCACCAGGCCAACACCGCCACGTCATGGCAAGCAAACCTGTCCGAGATGTCCGATAAGAAACGATAGCGGTCGGAGTCATCTTCAAAAATAATCTGTTTGGAATTGCCGCGGTCATAGACGTGGTAATAGCCGGTGAGCGAAACGGCGCGGGCGCATCGGGGCATAATCTCTCCTTTCAAAACTGTACAGGCAACACCTAAAAGGAGAGAAGCAACGCGAAATGCTGAGCCTGTGACCTATTTATATACAATGAACGACAAAAACATGCCCAAAACGACAAAATGACAAATCGATGTCTGTCCCAAATGAGTGAAAGCACTCATGTAAGCCTGTCCCCAATGAGCGGGGCGATGCAGCAGGCAGATAATTAGTTGAAACGTTTCAGTTTATTGAAGCGTTTTAGTGTGCCTTTTAAAGGAATCTTACCGTTCGCCGAATAATTTCTTGCTATCATGCAAGGCGTAGGGTAAATCTCCGATCGCAAGGAGACACAAATGGTGAAAAAGTCACCGGAAAACACTACTCCCGCAATTGTGGACAACGTAGAGGCGCTTGAGGCTAAGCTCGCTCAGATGCGAGAGGCCCAGGCGCTTTTTGCTACGTACACGCAGGAGCAGGTCGACAAGATCTTCTATGAGGCCGCCATGGCCGCCAACAAGGCTCGTATCCCGTTGGCGAAGATGGCCATCGAGGAGACCGGCCGCGGCGTTCTTGAGGACAAGGTCATCAAGAACCACTACGCCGCAGAGTACATCTACAACGCTTACAAGAACACCAAGACCTGTGGTGTCCTGGAGCGCGACGAGGCTTACGGCATCACCAAGATCGCCGAGCCCATCGGCATCGTGGGCGCCGTCATCCCGACGACCAACCCCACCTCCACCGCAATCTTCAAGACGCTGATCAGCCTGAAGACCCGCAATGCCATCATCATCTCCCCGCACCCGGCTGCCGCCAAGTGCACCATCGCCGCAGCCAAGCTCGTCCTGGAGGCCGCAGTCAAGGCCGGCGCGCCCGAGGGCATCATCGGCTGGGTCGATGTCCCCTCCATCGAGCTGACCAACATGGTCATGCGCGACGTCGACATCATCCTCGCCACCGGTGGCCCGGGCATGGTCAAGGCCGCCTACTCCTCGGGCAAGCCCGCCCTGGGCGTTGGCGCCGGTAACACCCCGGTCGTCATCGACGACACCGCCGACGTTCTGCTCGCAGTCAACTCCATCATCCACTCCAAGACCTTCGACAACGGCATGATCTGCGCCTCCGAGCAGGCGGCCATCGTCGACAAGGAGATCGCGCCGCAGTTTGAGAAGATCATGACCTACTACGGCTGCTATTTCCTCAAGGGCGACGAGATCAAGAAGGTTTCCGATTACGTCATCAACGCCCAGAAGCAGTCGGTCAACCCCGTCGTGGTCGGCCAGCCGGCCTGGTGGATCGCTGAGCAGGCGGGCGTCAAGGTTCCGGAAGGCACCAAGATCCTGCTCGCCAAGCTGGACGACGTGGGCCCGGATTACCCGCTCTCCCGCGAGAAGCTCTCCCCGGTTCTGGCCTATTTCGTGGTCAAGGATGCCAAGGAAGGCTTTGAGAAGGCCAAGAAGATGCTCGAATTCGGCGGCCTTGGGCACAGCGCGGTCATCCATTCCAACGACGAAGAGCTCTGCCACGCCTACGGCGAGGAGATGAAGGTCGGGCGCGTGATCGCCAACTCTCCGTCCTCCCAGGGCGCCATCGGCGACATCTACAACACCAACACCCCGTCCCTGACCCTCGGCTGCGGTTCGTTCGGACACAACTCCACCACCTCCAACGTGTCCTCCGTCAACCTGATCAACAAAAAGCGCATCGCCAAGAGGAGAGTCAATATGCAGTGGTTCAAGATTCCGCCGAAGATCTACTTCGAGAAAGATTCCATCCAGTATCTT
>URAQ01000169.1 GCA_900545875.1 uncultured Collinsella sp. | reverse complement strand
ACCCGGCCCTGCTGCGCCCCGGTCGTTTTGACCGCCGCATTCCCGTTGAGCTGCCCGACCTGACCGGTCGTAAGAACATTCTTGAGCTGCATGCCAAGAGCGTGAAGACGCAGCCGCCGATCGACCTGACCGCGATTGCCCGCGCCACGCCCGGTGCCTCGGGCGCCGACCTGGCCAACATCATCAACGAAGGCGCCCTGCGTGCCGTCCGCGAGGGTCGCAAGCGCGCTACGCAGGACGATTTTGAGGAGTCGGTGGAGGTCGTCATCGCCGGCCAGCAGCGTAAGTCCACGGTTCTGTCCGACCATGAGAAGCAGGTCGTGTCCTATCACGAGATCGGCCATGCCATCGTCGCAGCCCGCCAAAAGGGTTCCGCGCCGGTTACCAAGATCACCATCGTGCCGCGCACGAGCGGTGCTCTTGGCTATACCATGCAGGTCGAGGAGGACGAGCGCTTCCTGACGACGCGCCAGGAGGTCTTGGACAAGCTCGCCGTCTACTGCGGCGGGCGTGCGGCCGAGGAGCTCATCTTTGGCGAGATGACGACTGGCGCCGCCAACGATATCGAGCAGGCCACCAAGCTCGCCCGTAACATGGTGACGCGCTTTGGTATGTCCGATGAGTTTGGCATGATGGCGCTCGGTACCGTTCAGAATGCGTACCTCAACCAGGATACGTCGCTCACCTGCGCCCCCGGTACGGCCGAGCGCGTGGACGCGATTGTCGCCAAGCTGATCGAGGATGCGCACGACCGCGCCCTGCAGATTCTCAAGGAGAACAAGTTTAAGCTCCATGAGCTTGCTCGTTATCTGTACAAGAAGGAGACGATCACGGGCGAGGAGTTTATGAATCTCCTCACGCGTGAGAATCCGTTGGTGCCGAATCAGCAGTAATACGAACTGCGCGGTGTCGATCGCCCCATTTGAGTGTCCATCTCAAATGGGGCGTTTTGCGTGGGGAGGATCTGTATGAAGATCGTAGTGAGCGCCTGTTTGATGGGCGAGAATTGCAAGTATAACGGGCTCGACAATTATCACCGCGCGTTGGTTGAGGCTTGCGAGCGTACGGGGACCGAGGTCCTCTTGGTATGCCCTGAGGTTTTTGGCGGCTTGCCCACGCCGCGCAAGCCGTCCGAGATTGTGAACGGCGAGGTTCGTACCTGCGAGGGCATCTCGGTCGATCGCGAGTTTCGCCTGGGTGCCGAGCGCGCGCTCGATATGTGCGAGCAAGCGGGCGGTCCGTCCGAGATAACTGCGTGCGTCTTGCAGGACCGTAGCCCCTCGTGCGGTGTAGGCCGTATCTACGACGGAACCTTCAGCGGCACGCTTACCGCGGGTAACGGCGTTTTCGTCGACCTGCTCCTGCGCCACGGCTACCGTGTGATCCCAGCTAGCGAGTTTGACCCCAGCATGCTGGAGCAATAAAAACCACCACAAAGGTGCCTGTCCCCTTTGTGGTGGTTTTGGGCTAGGCCTAGAGCGTGTGGCCGTAGGCGTTGGCGGCCTTGATGGCGGTGGCGAACTTTTCGTCGGTGAAGGGCTCCGGGTTGCCCTGCTTCCACTCGTTGGTGTTGTGCGCGTGCTCGCACAGCGCGGGGATATCGGCCTCGGAAAGCCCGACCTGCTCAAGCGTCACGGGCAGCCCCATCTGCTTGTTAAAGGCGGCGTAGCGCTCAAGGTTTTCGGTATCGCCCGTATAGGCAAACAGCACCAGTACGCCCAGGCTCACGACCTCGCCATGCAGGTAGGAGCCCTCGCGCGGAATGCTGCACGTGGCGTTGTAGAACGCATGCGCCACGCTCGAGTTGTAGTAGTAATCGTTTTGGTTGGTCAGGTTCGAGACATAGCCCGTATTGACCACGATGTCGAGCGCGATCTGCTTGACGGCCTCGCTCGATAGATTCTGGCGCACATCCTCAAGACCCTGTACGCCATAGGTAAACAGCGGCTCGGAGCAGGTGTGCGCAAGTGCCAGGCCAAGACCGGCTGTGTGCTCCAAGTTGCCGGCGCTCGTGGCGTACTCGACCTCGGGCTGCTTGGATAGGGCATCGCCTACGCCGGCCCAGAAGTACTCCGCTGGTGCCTCGGCGATGATCTTGGGGTTGATGAAGATATGCGCTGGACGGTTGGGGTACGAATAGCCCTCGAGCGAGCCGTCGTCGTTGTAGACAACGGCAATGGCGGTCGCGGCCGAGCAGTTGGAGCAGATCGTCGGTACCGTAAAGACGATCTTCTTGAGCTCGATGGCCGCCGTCTTGACGGTGTCGAGTGCCTTGCCGCCGCCGCAGGCAATGAGCACGTTGGCTTCCTGGCAGGCGGGGGAGTTTACGACCTTGGCGATATTTGCGCGCGTACTGTTGGTACCGTAGACGCGCGTCTCCAGAATCTCGACGTCGGTGTCTGCAAGGGCGGCCTCGATACCGGGCTGGGCCGCGGCGAGTGCACGCTTGCCGCCAATGATGGCAACCTTCTTCGCGCCATACTCCGCCAGAGCCGCGGGGAGCTCGTCAAAGCAATCTTCGCCGACGGTGTAATCGCTCATTCCAATGGTACGCATAAGTGCCTTCTTTCCCTGGATAAAGTACTCTCAGGTATTTTGCTCCTAGTGAGCACTCGCTTCTGTGAGAATTTTCATAAATATGAAAAGCCGCATTGAGGGTTTTTAGCCGCGCCGGAACGTGCTAGCATACTCCGCATAAGCGTTGATGGGGACGAGTAGTCGGCCATCCGCATGTTACAGAGAGCGGGGGGCGCTGAGAACCCGTGCATGCGACCGATGAAAATCACCCCGGAGCTGCGGTCCCAACGGACGCGCCGCGCAGGCTCGTCTTAGTAGACATCGCCGAGATGGTCGTCGATACAGGCCAGCCGAGTAACGGATGCGAGCGCGCGGCAATGCGGGCGAGGGCATCTAAGCTGGGTGGTTAAGCGAAGAGCTTTTGCGGGCGTGCAGCCCGTTTTGTGGCGCTTCGTCCCAGCTTGCAGGGACGGGCGCCTTTTTGGTGCCCAACGGGCGTGCGCGCCCACGACATGAAAGGGGTACCGTGGCAAACGAGTACAAGCAGACGATGAATCTGCCTAAAACCGGTTTTCCCATGCGTGCCGGTCTTTCCAAGTCCGAGCCCAAGCGACTCAAGGACTGGCAGGACAACAAGGTCTACGAGCAGGTTCTGAAGAAGAACGAGGGTCACAAGAAGTTCGTGCTGCACGATGGCCCTCCGTACGCCAACGGTCCGATCCACATCGGCCACGCCATGAACAAGATCTCCAAGGACATGATCAACCGCTACTGGATGATGCAGGGTTGCGAAGTCCCCTATGTCCCTGGTTGGGATTGCCACGGTCAGCCGATTGAGCATAAGGTCGAGGAGAAGCTCGGCACCGAGAAGTTCAACCAGACCCCCACGGCTAAGATCCGCGAGCTTTGCAACAAGTTCGCTGTCGAGAACATCGAGCTGCAGAAGGCTGGCTTCCGTCGCCTGGGCGTTCTCGGCGACTGGGACAACCCGTATCTGACTCTCTATCACCAGCACGACGCTGCCGACATCGAGGTCTTCAAGGCCATGTTCGATAAGGGCATGATCTATCGTGGTCACAAGCCCGTCCACTGGTGCAAGCACTGCCACACCGCGCTCGCCGAGGCCGAGATCGAGTACTCCGACGAGACGAGCCCCTCCATCTTCGTACGCTTCGAGATGACCTCCAAGCCCGCCGGCCTCGAGAACTTCGACGGCCCGGTCGACTTTATCATCTGGACGACCACGCCGTGGACCATTCCCTCCGACCAGGCGGTTTCCCTCAAGCCCGGCGCCGCTTACGTCGCCGTTGAGCACGACGGTCGCGCCGAGGTCATGCTCGAGGACCTGGCTCCCAAGTGCTGCGAGGAGTTTGGCTGGGAGTACACCCCGGTCATGGTCAATGGCAAGCCCTACGTGGTTCCCGCCGAGACCTTCCACCACATCCACTACAAGCAGCCGATCTTCGACGGTGTCGAGGGCGTGGCGCTGCTGGCCGATTACGTCGGTGTCGATGACGGTACCGGTATCGTCCACAACTCGCCCGGCCACGGCGTTGACGACTACTTTGCCTGCCTCAAGGAGGGCATCACCGACATCTGCATGCCGGTCGATGACGACGGCAAGTTCTACACCGGCGAGGAGTTTGGCACCGGCGGCCCCTTCAGCGGCATGGATACCGACGAGGCCAACCCGCACATCATCGAGTTCCTGCGCGAGCGCGGCACCCTGGTCCTCGAGAAGAAGATCACGCACAGCTATCCGCACTGCTGGCGCTGCAAGCACCCGGTGCTCTTCCGTGCTACCGACCAGTGGTTTGTCTCGATGGACAAGACCGGCTTGCGCGAGCAAGCTGGCAAGGAGGTCCGCGAGAACGTCAAGTGGTATCCGGCCCACGCCGCCAACCGCATCGGCGCCATGGTCGAGCAACGTCCCGACTGGTGCATCAGCCGTCAGCGCAACTGGGGCGTGCCTATTCCGAGCTACA
>URAQ01000168.1 GCA_900545875.1 uncultured Collinsella sp. | reverse complement strand
CGAACAGGCGGCCAAACAGCCAGCTTCCGAGCAAACCAGAGCAGCCAAACGCCGTCAGCGTCATGGTAATGGCGCCCGCATCGACGTGCGCGACCTGCGCCAGGAAGGGCTCGATATAGCTGTAGCTTGCGTAATAGCCGGTCGCCATGAAGACCGTGACTGCGTAGAGCGCGATGAGGAGCGGGTTCTTGAGCAGCTCGGGCAGCTGTTTGACGGTAAAGCGCTCACCCGCCGGCATGGCCGGGAACACCGCTGCCTGGTAGACGACCGCGATGGCTGAGAGGCCCCCGACCACGGCAAACGTCATGCGCCAGCCCACGGCCAAGCCAATGGCGCGACCGAGAGGCAGGCCAAAGATCTGCGCGATGGACGAGCCCGTAGCGATCATGCTGATGGCGAGCGCGCCGTGGCGAGTGTCGACCAGGCGCGAGGCCATAATCGAGGCGACTGACCAGAACACGGCATGTGCGCAAGCGACCACCAGGCGCGCGCAGACCAGGATGGGATAAGTCGGCGCCACAGCGGACAGAAACTGGCCCAGCGAGAACACGGCGAGCACGCCCAGCAGCATCCGCTTGAACTCGAAGCGCGAGGCAAACACCATGAGCGGCAACGACAGCAGCATGACGCCCCAGGCGTAGACCGAGATCATGATGCCCGCCTGGGCCTCGGTGAGCGAGAACGACGCGGCGATATCAGTCAAAAGGCCGATGGGCATAAACTCCGACGTGTTGAACACGAACGCACAGCAGGTGAGCCCGATGAGCGGGAGCCACTGCCTGAGCGTGATGCCGTCTTGCCTTGTCTGAGTCATATATAACGTCTCCAATCGTTTTGAGCGGAGGCGATTATATAGCAACGGCCCCGCATCCGTCAGTACAGATGCGGGGCCGAAAACAATTCGATACACAGAGGTTGCGCCGTCAATTCATAACTAAGCCAACCCCAGCAATATGCCCGCCGAATGCACGACAAACGCCACGATCCAGGCAACGGCGACCTGAAACGCGAATACGGCCACGGCATAGCGCGCGCCCAACTCGCTCTTGACGGCGCCGATTGCCGCCACACAAGGCGGGTACAGCAACGTAAAGACCAAGAACACGTAGGCGGTAAACGGCGAAAACATGGTCGACAGCGCCGCGGGCGACGTTGCGCCCAAAAGCACCGTGAGCGTCGAGATGACGCTCTCCTTGGCAATGAGCCCCGTGACGAGCGCCGTCGAGGCGCGCCAGTCGCCAAAGCCGAGCGGGGCCAACACCGGCGCGATGATGCTACCCAGACCGGCAAGCAGGCTTTGCGACTGGTCGGCGACCACGTTAAAGCGGATGTCGAACGTCTGAAGGAACCAGATGACCACCGTAGCGGCAAAGATAATGGTAAAGGCCTTGGTGATGAAGTCCTTGGCCTTATCCCATGCCAGCATCACCGTCGTCTTGACGCTCGGCAGGCGGTAATTGGGGAGCTCCATGATAAACGGCACCGGGTCGCCCTTAAATGCCGTGCGGTTGAGCACCAAAGCCGCGACGCAGCCGACCACGATACCGATCAGATAGAGCGAGACCATGGCGGGAACCGTCGCCTGCGGGAAAAACGCCCCGCACAGCAAGCCGTAAACCGGCAGCTTGGCTGAGCAGCTCATAAACGGCGTGAGCATGACCGTCATCTTGCGGTCGTGCTCGGATGGGAGCGTACGGGTCGACATGATAGCCGGCACGGTGCAGCCAAAACCGACGAGCATGGGCACGAAACTGCGGCCCGACAGGCCAAAGCGACGCAACACCTTATCCATGACAAAGGCCACGCGCGCCATGTATCCGGAGTCTTCCAGAATGGAGAGGAACAAAAAGAGCACGACGATAATCGGCAGGAAGGTCAGCACACTGCCCACGCCCGTAAGCACGCCGTCGACAGCCAGCGAGCGCACCACGTCGTTGGTACCGAACGCCTTGAGGCCCGCATCGGCCGAGGCGATGATGGCAGCGATACCGTCCTCCATAAGCCCCTGCAACGCCGCGCCGATCACGCCAAACGTCAGCCAAAAGACGAGGCCCATGATCACCAGGAACGCCGGAATGGCTGTGTAACGACCTGTCAGGATGCGGTCAATCTTGACGGAGCGCACGTGCTCGCGGCTCTCGTGCGGCTTGACGACGCAACGCCCGCACACGTCGCCGATAAAGCTAAAACGCATATCGGCCAGCGCAGATAGGCGGTCGGTGCCGGCCTCGCCCTCCATCTGGGTGATGATGTGCTCGATAGCGTCGAGCTCATTGCGATCCAGGTGAAGCGCCTCGGTCACCAGCTCGTCGCCCTCGACCAGCTTGGTCGCCGCAAAGCGCACCGGGATGTGCGCCGTCACGGCATGGTCCTCGATCAGGTTAGCAATACCGTGGATGCAGCGATGCAGCGCACCGCCGTCCGGACCGTCGGGCGCGCAAAAGTCCAGGCGACCAGGGCGCTCGCGGAACCGCGCCACGTGCAGGGCGTGGTCCACCAGCTCGCCGATGCCCTCGTTGCGGGCAGCGCTAATGGGGACAACGGGCACGCCCAACAGGCTCTCGAGCAGGTTGACGTCCACGGCGCCGCCGTTGGCGGTCACCTCGTCCATCATGTTGAGCGCGATGACCATGGGGCGGTCGAGCTCCATAAGCTGTAGCGTCAGGTACAGGTTGCGTTCGATATTGGTGGCGTCGATGATGTCGATGATGGCGTCGGGGTTTTCGTCAAGGATGAATTGACGGCTCACGATCTCTTCGCCCGTGTACGGCGACAGCGAATAGATGCCAGGCAGGTCGGTAACGCCCGCCTCGGGGTGGTTGCGGATGGTGCCATCTTTGCGGTCGACCGTCACGCCGGGAAAGTTACCGACGTGCTGGTTGGAGCCCGTCAGCTGGTTGAATAACGTGGTCTTGCCGCAGTTTTGGTTGCCGGCGAGGGCAAAGTGCAGCGGCGCGCCCTCGGGCACGGCCGTCTTTGCCGCACGGGGCGAATACGTCCCCTCGCCCAGGGCCGGATGCTCCGTCGTGCCGATTGCGGCGTTAGCGCGCGGACCCGTATCGGTGTCGTGAATACCCACGAGCTCGATGCGAGCGGCATCGTCCTTGCGCAGTGTCAACTCGTAGCCACGCAGGCGGATCTCGAGCGGATCGCCCATGGGGGCGTACTTCATCATGGTGACTTCGGTGCCCGGCGTTAGACCCATGTCCAAAATATGCTGTCGGAGTGCCTGATCGTCCGATGCCACCGATGCGACAACGGCGTCCTTTCCAATCTCGAGCGTATCGAGCTTCACGTCCGTGTTCCTCCCCCGGCGCCCACAGGGCGTTGTATTTATGTTCGCCATGGCTAACCGTTTGCCATGGCTAACCAAATTTAAGCTTACATGATAGCGTGAACACACAACGACGTTCAATCAGCAGATTGGCGCAATGGGGACAGGCAGGAGAGTTCAGGGCCATAGTTTCCCGATGAGGCCTCTCGGGGAAACTACATCCCAGAATTCTGGCTCGAAACGGGATATGGTTTCCCAAACAGGCCTCTTACGGAAAATGCATCCCGGAATCCCCACTCGAAACGGGACGCACTTTCCCAGTCGAGGCCCTATGGGAAACTGCGTCCCACCTTGAAAGGCAAAACTGGGACGCAGTTTCCGGGCGGGGCATCAAAAACAAAGTTGCGGTGGAATAGTTCCTGGATGGGCTGGTTGATGCCCCAGATCGAAACTATTTCACCGCAAGTTATTGAAGGGTTGGGATGCCCGTCCTCTTACAGATGGCGCTCCAGGAAGCGGAAGGCTAGGCGAATCCAAGGGCGGACCGCCACCTGCTTGTCCTCGTTGTCGACCGCGGTGTTGGCGTTGCCGAGCGAAAGGCCGTGACCACCCTGGTCGAAGACGTGCATCTCGCATGCAACGCCCTCCTCGGCCATGCGCTGCGCAAACGGGTATACCTGCGCGATCGGCGCCGTCTTGTCGTCGGACACGCCCCACACAAAGGTCGGTGGCATCTGACGCGAAACATGCGTGGTGGGGCAGATGTCGGCCAGATGCTCGTCAGTTGCCTCGCCGCCCGTCACCATCGACAGGTAGTCGTTGAGCAAATCGCGTCCCGTCTTGCCGCCCGTCTTGGGCACGCGCAAGTCAATGCGCGGATCGCGCGTCTGCATGTCGCGCACATAGGCAAAGTCGAGCAATGGATAGCCCAGCACCACGGCATCGGGACGAATGTCGTCCGGACGCGCCCCGGCAAGTGCCGCAAAGGGGCCGGTCTTCCACTGTGTTGCCAGCGAGGCGCAAATCATGCCGCCAGCAGAAAAGCCCACGACGCACACGCGCTTAGGATCGACATGCCACTCGTCGGCGTTGGCGCGCACCGTGGCGACCATCTTGGCAAGATCTGCCTGGGGGTGCGGAAAGCTCACGTCACCCGTAGAACTCGTGACATAGTTGAGCACAAAGGCCTGGTAGCCGCGATCCAAAAATGCAAACGCCACCGGGTCCTGCTCGTGC
>URAQ01000167.1 GCA_900545875.1 uncultured Collinsella sp. | reverse complement strand
GAGAGGTGGCAGCCGGACCGCCCCAGATGGAGGAGCAGCCGGTGGCGTTGGAGATGTACATCCGGTCACCGAACAGCTGGGTAATCAGGCGGGCATAGCTGGTCTCGGCGCAGCCGGCGCAGGAGCCGGAGAACTCCAGCATGGGCTGACGGAACTGGCTGCCCTTGACGGTGTTGTCCTGCATGTCCTTCTTCTCGGACACCTGGGAGACGCAGTAGTTGAAGACCTCCTGCTGGGCGGCCTCCTGCTCCTGGTCCACCATGGTCAGGGCGTCCACCGGGCACTGGCCCACGCACACGGCGCAGCCCATGCAGTCCAGCGGGCTGATGGCCATGGTGTACTTGTACACGCCCTTGCCCTTGCCGGCCTTCACGTCCACGATCTTGGCGGCGGCGGGGGCATTCTTGGCCTCCTCCTCCGTCAGAGCGAAGGGACGGATGGTGGCGTGGGGGCAGACATAGTCGCAGTTGTTGCACTGGATGCACTTGGTGGAATCCCAAGTGGGAACGGACACGGCCACGCCGCGCTTCTCATAGGCGGCGGCGCCCAGCTCGAACTGGCCGTCGGCGCAATCCTTGAACGCGGAGACGGGCAGGGAGTCGCCGTCCATGCGGGCGATGGGCTCCATGAGCTCCTTGACCTGCTTGGCGATGGCGCTCTTCTCCTCATCGGAGAGGACGGAGGCGGGAGCGGCGTCGGTGGCGTCGGCCCAGTCGGCCGGGACGTCGAACTTTACAAAGGCGGTGGCGCCGGCATCGATGGCCTTGTGGTTGGCGTCGACGATGGCCTGGCCCTTCTTCATGTAGGACTTGGTGGCCGCGTCCTTCATGTACTGCAGGGCGTCCTCGGCGGGCAGGACCTTGGCCAGCGCGAAGAAGGCGGACTGGAGCACCGTGTTGGTGCGCTTGCCCATGCCGACCTTGGCCGCCAGGTCGATAGCGTCAATCAGGTAAACGTTGACGTTGTTGTTCGCGATGTAGCGCTTGGCCACGGCGGGCATGTGCTCGGCGAACTCCTCGTCGCTCCACTGGCAGTTGACCAGGAAGGTGCCGCCCGGCTTGACGTCGCGGACCATCTTGAAGCCCTTAACGATGTAGCTGGGGTTATGGCAGGCGACAAAGTCGGCCTTGGTCACGTAGTACGGCGAACGGATCGGGGAATCACCAAAGCGCAGGTGCGAAACGGTGACGCCGCCGGTCTTCTTGGAGTCGTACTGGAAGTAGGCCTGGACGTACTTGTCGGTGTGGTCGCCGATGATCTTGATCGAGTTCTTGTTGGCGCCGACGGTACCGTCGCCACCCAGACCCCAGAACTTGCACTCGATGGTGCCGGGGGCTGCGGTGTTGGGTGCATCCTCGGCCTCGGGCAGACTCAGGTTGGTCACGTCATCGACGATGCCGATGGTGAACTCGCGCTTGGGCTCGTCCTTCTTGAGCTCCTCGAAGACAGCGAACGCGGACGCGGGAGGCGTGTCCTTGCTGCCCAGGCCATAACGGCCGCCGACGACCTTGATGCCCGTCTTGCCGGCCTCGTAGAGAGCGGAGACGACGTCCTGGTAGAGCGGCTCGCCGATGGAACCCGGCTCCTTGGTACGGTCCATGACGGCAATCTTCTGGACGGTCTCGGGGAGAACGTCGACGAAGTGCTTGATGGAGAACGGACGGAACAGACGAACCTTGACCAGGCCGACCTTCTCGCCGTGAGCGTTGAGGTAGTCGATGACTTCTTCGAGCACGTCGCAGAAGGAGCCCATGCACACGACGACGCGATCGGCATCGGGAGCGCCGTAGTAGTTGAACAGGCCGTAATCGGTGCCGAGCTTCTCGTTGATCTTCTTCATGTAGCCCTCGACGACGGCGGGAAGCTCGTCGTAGACCTTGTTGCAGGCCTCACGGTTCTGGAAGAAGATATCGCCGTTCTCGTGGCTACCGCGGGTGTGCGGGTGCTCAGGGTTGAGCGCGTGATCGCGGAAAGCCTGGACGGCGTCCATGTCGCACATCTCGGCCAGATCCTTGTAGTCCCACATGGCGACCTTCTGGATCTCGTGGCTGGTGCGGAAGCCGTCGAAGAAGTTAAGGAACGGGGTCTTACCCTCGATGGCGGCAAGGTGAGCCACCGGCGAGAGGTCCATGACCTCCTGGACGTTGCCCTCGGCGAGCATGGCGAAGCCGGTCTGACGACAAGCCATGACGTCGGAGTGATCGCCAAAAATGTTCAGGGCGTGGGAAGCGACGCAACGCGCGGAGACGTGGAAGACGCCCGGGAGCTGCTCGCCCGCGATCTTGTACATGTTCGGGATCATCAGGAGCAGACCCTGAGAAGCCGTGTAGGTGGTGGTCAGAGCACCGGCGCCCAGCGAACCGTGAACGGTACCGGCTGCACCTGCCTCGGACTCCATCTCGACGACCTTGACCGGGGTGCCGAAGATGTTCTTGCGACCCTGGGCCGCCCACTGGTCGACATGGTCGGCCATCGGGCTGGACGGCGTAATGGGATAGATTCCCGCTACCTCGGTGTACGCATACGAAACATATGCGGCCGCCTCGTTGCCGTCCATAGACTTAAACTTACGCGCCATATACCCCTCTCCTCTCATATAGGTATACAGGCCCCGGCGATCGCCGGGATGTTGGCGTGATGGGATTTACGCTGTTGCTTCCAATCATCTGGCAGGCAGGCTCAGCAGCAGGTACGTGGCGTGGAGAGAAGACATGCCGAGGCGAGGGGCAACTGATGCGCCCCACAGACCCGACCGCCCGTCTTGCACATGACCGAGCGCCGCAAAGGCCGCATGCCGGATGCTCCCGGGCACGCCCCGGCGATGGGAAGCGCCCGCAACGGAAATCCGCATGCGGGTTTATTGTACCCCGCCGTCAAGTGTAATTTCGGCAAATATAGGCGGGCGGTAAAGGTTTACCTCGGGTGACTGCCGGGAGCAAAATGATCCCTTGGAGACGGAGGGACCATTTGGCGGGACTGGCTAGAGGGCACCGAAGAGGATGGCGTAGGTAGTGGATTCGCCGAGCTTGAGCTCGTCGCCGGGATTGAGTTGGGCGGAACGGCCGGGCTCGACCTGAATGCAGACGCGCGTGGCCCCGTTTACCACCACGGTTCCGTTGGTGGACGACAAGTCCTCGACGTGCCAGATATTTTGAGCATCGCACCAGATATGGGCATGGCGGGCCGAGACATCGTCGCCGACGTCGGTAATATCGCCCTCACCAGTGGCCAGCGCGCCAATCTCAACACCCTGCTCGCTCGGCTGAATCCAGCGCGGGGCGCTCACGACAAAACTGTTTTGTACGCGCAGCAAGCCCAAGGGGTGCGCCGGGGCGGGTTCGTGTTCGCCCGCGGTCATCGACATGCCAAGCGAACGCGGCGTGGAGGTGCCTCCGCCACAGGTCGCGTGCGCGTAGTCGATGGCATAGTTCACCGAGGACCGCACATCCGCCGAACAACCGACGGCGACAAACAGCACCAGCACGGCCTCGGCGCGCTCGGCGGGCATGAGTTCCGCCGCCTGGGACAGGCGATCGAGCGCGTTGCGATAGAGATTCGTGTCCTGGTGGCACTCTTCGAGCGCACGTACCATCGGTTCACCTGCAGGACCGCACACCATATTGATCACAGCCGTGGAGTCCATGGGATTTCGCTGGCGCAGGGCCAGTTGCGACATAATACGCGCAGCCGAGGTACCGTATTCGGCAAAGTAGCGCTGCTGAAGCGTGCCGACCGGCGCGCGAACGATAAAGCGGGAAACCCAAGAGCGATCGGCGGCCCGGCTCTGCGGGCTGCGGCCGTCGGCGAGCGGACGGGACGAAAGCACCAAGCCGCACAGCTCGATATGGCTCAGATGCGCCGCGCGCTTAAAGATGTCAAACATGGCCCCGCATGGGGTGAGCTCAACTTGAGATGCCATGACCTAGGCCTCCTTAGTCGTAGAAATAGAATCGGACGATACTTCGACAGGTCCGCCAAAAGTACGGGCAGCTGCGGCTCCACCGGCAAGCGGAGTCGCCATCTGGGCTTTTGTGCGTCGCGGTGCCGAAACGGGAAGTTCAAAGGCAAAGCCCATCGCAAGCAAAAACCACGTAAGCGTATAGGTTGCAATCAGAGCGGCAACAAGGCCGCCCATCACGGCGCGTTGGGAAAATACGCTACATGCAGCCGCAACCAGTACCGGAACCTCGCAGGCAGAAAGCGCAAGCACACCCTGCAGGAACCCCGAGCGCCGATCGCGCGCAAGTGCCCCCGCGGCAACGCCGGCTATGCCTGGTAGCGCCAACGCCAGTGCAGCAATAATACCCGGTAGCGACCCAGACCACACGAGCGATCCCAAAGTCGCCGTCACGCGAGCGCCCGACGCCAGCAGCGCGGCCGAAACCACGACCACAGCCCAAACCACGCCACAGACGACCGCCGCGCCGACCATCAGCGCGCGACGAACCGCGCGGCCGGACGCATCCATGGGGCACGGCGTGAGCGGCTCGCCGCGGAGCGAACGACCGACATTTTGCGCATAGTGGTCACAAAACGCCGAGAGCGCCGCCTCGACCGCTACCGGCTC
>URAQ01000166.1 GCA_900545875.1 uncultured Collinsella sp. | reverse complement strand
CCAGAATACGTTGGTGGAGAGCTGCGTCTGATCGTGCAGCTGCGTGTGCTCGTCCCCACCAACCTTTCCAACAAGCAGCGTGAGTTGCTCCAGGCCTTTGCCGACGAGATGGGCGATGACGTCGCACCTGGCAAGAAGTCTGTGACTGACCGCATTAAGAGTGCCCTCGACGATATCCTCGATTAAGGAGCCCGTGTGCTCGCACCCCATATTTCCGTCGTCAACCTCGGCTGCCGTGTCAACCGGGTTGAGTCAGACCGTATTACCGCCGATCTTATGCGCCTGGGCTTTGCGATGGTGGAGCCCCAGGATGCCGAGCTGATCGTCATCAATACCTGCGCCGTGACGGGCGAGGCCGAGGCCAAGACCCGTAAGGCCGTCCGTCATGCGCTGGCCTATCCGGGCGAGCCCTATGTGGTCGTCACTGGCTGCGTGGTCAACCTGCACCCTGAGGAGCTGCTGGGGCTTTCGGACCGCGTGATCGCCGAGCCGTCCAAGATCGATGTCGCCGAACGTGTCTGCGAGGTGCTGGGCGTTGAGTCCGATAGCGTTCCCGCCTGCAGCGATGGCGAGGTGGTCGATGCGCTCGGTCGCTCTCGCCTGGGCGTGAAGATTCAGGACGGCTGCAACCATCGCTGCACCTATTGCATTGTGTGGAAGGCACGCGGCCCCGAGCGCTCCGTGCCCGTCGAGTCCGTGCTCGAGCAAGTTCGCGAGGCCCAGGAGGCCGGCGTGCCCGAGGTGGTGCTGACCGGTGTGAACCTGGGTGCCTACGATGGCAAGAGCGCGACCGACGAGCATGTCGAGATCGATGAGCTGCTCGAGGCCATCATGGAGCGCACGACTATTGCGCATGTGCGCATTTCATCGGTCGAGCCCATGGATATCTCTGAGCGCCTGCTTAAGGTTATGGCGCGCTATCCGCAGCGTATCGCCCCGTTTTTGCACCTGCCCGTGCAGTCCGGCTGCACGGCGACCCTGCATCGCATGGGCCGTCCCTATAGCGCCGAGGCCTTTGAGGACACGGTGCGCATGATTCGCGCCAACTTGCCCCAGGTGTCTCTTTCGTGCGATGTCATCGTCGGTTTTCCTGGTGAGACGGACGAGGAATTCGAGGAGTCGCTGGCGCTGTGCCGTCGTGTGGGTTTCTCGCGTATGCACGTGTTCCGCTATAGCAAGCGTCCCGGTACCCTTGCTGCCGACATGCCCGACCAAGTGCCGCCCGAGGTTATGGCCGAGCGCAGCCGCCGTATGCGGGCCGCCGCGCAGGAGCTCGCTATTGCTGACGCTCGTCGTCGCGTGGGCACCGTCGAGCGTGCCGTCCTCGAGTACGGCGACAACCTGACGCTCGGCTCGTTCCATCATGCCCGTCTTGACGATACCTGTGGACTCACAGCCCCGTGCCTGCTCGATGTTGCTATCATCGGAGTCGATGATTCCGGCTTGGTCCATGCGCGCAGGGAGGTTCATGGAAGCCTCGAAGATTAGACTTACCGTTCCCGAGGGTATCGACCCCTCGCGCGTTTTGGGCGCCGGCGACGGCGTCCTTCGTGCGCTCGAGAGCTTGGTTCGCGCCCATGTGGTCGCCCGTGGCGATAGCATCGCCGTGAGCGGTGACCCGGATGAGGTCGAACTCGTGGCGCGTTTTTTCGAACATGCCTTTCGTGAGGCTGCTGCCGGGCGCACGCTTTCTGCCGACGATGTCTCTCGCTGTCTGGCCGTTCTGCGCGACGGTGAGCACGAGGCTACGTCGCTTCGCGATGACGTGCTGCTTTCGTATCGCGGTCGCGTCATTCGTCCCAAGACGCTCGGGCAAAAGCGGTATGTGGATGCCATCCGCTCACATACCATCACGTTTGGCCTGGGTCCTGCCGGTACCGGTAAGACCTATCTGGCCATGGCGCTTGCCGTTGCCGCGCTCAAGCGCCACGAGGTGGGCCGTTTGATCTTGACGCGTCCGGTTGTCGAGGCGGGGGAGAACCTGGGCTTTTTGCCCGGTACCCTCGAGGAAAAGATCGATCCCTACATGCGTCCGCTCTACGACGCCCTTTTTGACATGATGGATCGCGAACGCACCGATGAGCTTATGGAACGTGGCGTGATCGAGATCGCCCCGCTCGCCTATATGCGCGGTCGAACGCTGAGCGATGCCTTCGTGGTGCTCGACGAGGCGCAAAACACGACGCCTGAGCAGATGAAGATGTTCCTGACGCGTCTGGGCTTTAATTCCAAGTTCGTGATCACCGGCGACCTGAGCCAGCGCGACCTGGTGGGTCGTCGCGGCGGCCTGGCCGATGTCGAGAGGATTTTGGGCCGCGTCGACGATGTGGCGTTTTCGCACCTGGAACGCTCCGATGTGGTGCGCCATGCCCTGGTGGGCCGTATCGTTGAGGCCTATGATGCATACGACGATGCACGCGAGCAGCGTGCATGCGACCGAAAGGAGTCCCGTTGAGTGTATTGATCAGCAACGATGCCGTGCTCGATACGCTGCTCGAAGTCCCCGAGGTGGAGCATATCTGCGAGGTTGTGCTTGCCGCCGAGGGCGTTGAGCGAGAGGTCGAGATCTCCCTTTCGTATGTCGATGAGGACGAGATGCATGAGCTCAACCACGAGTGGCGCGGTATCGATCGCACCACCGACGTGCTCTCGTTTGAGTGCGACTCGGCTTTTGACAAGGATATCCCTGCCGATGAGACGCTTGAGCTCGGCGATATTATCCTGGCCCCGCAGGTCATTGCCCGCCAGGCCCCCGGCTTTGGCAACAGCCCCGCCGACGAGTGCCGCCTGATGCTCGTGCACGGCATGCTGCACCTGCTGGGCTACGATCATATCGAAGACGACGAGGCTGAGGTCATGGAGGCGCGCGAAGACGCTATCCTGCGCGATCTGGCGCTCGAGCGCGGCGAGGATCCTAAGCTTGTTCACGTCGGTCCCATCACCAACCATGCCCACGACTAGGAGCCGTCTATGATTCCCGGATCGAACAAGGACCATCCGTCCTTTTTAAAGTCGTTCTCCTACGCCATGGAGGGCTTCGTCACCGCCGTCAAGACTGAGCGCAACATTAAGGTCATGCTCGTGGCCGGTGTGTGTACCGTCATTGCCGGGTGCATCGTGGGGCTCGACATTGCCGAGTGGGGTACGGTCATTATCTGCTGCGGCCTGGTGATTCACGGCGAGCTGTGCAATACCGCCATGGAGGCGATTGTCGACCTGGCAACCCAGGAGCTCCATCCGTTGGCCAAGCGTGCGAAGGATATCGCCGCCGCCTCTGTCTACGTTCTTTCCATTACCGCCGCGATTGTGGGCTTGCTGGTGTTTACCCACGCGCTCGGCTTTATTTAGAAAGGGATTCCCATGTCCGACAATATGCAGCCTGCCGATGAGATTCTGAACGACGAGGTCCTGGACGAGGTTGAGGATACCGATTCTTTTGACGAGGTTGAGGAATTCGACCCGTTTGAGGGTATGAGCGATGAGGAACTCGACGCTCTTTGTGACGCGGATGAGGTGTCCATGGGCTTTGGTGACGTGGAGCCGGGCTTCCGCAGCGGCTTCGTTGCGCTGGTCGGTCGCCCCAACGCCGGCAAGTCCACGCTGCTCAACGCCTGCTACGGCAAGAAGGTCGCCATCACCTCTCCGGTGGCCCAGACGACCCGTCGCCGCATGCGCGCCGTGGTCAATCGTCCCGGCTACCAGCTGGTCTTCGTTGATACCCCGGGTATTCATAAGCCCAAGGACGGCCTGGGCTCCGAGCTTAACAAGAGCGCCCTGTTCGAGCTCAACGACGTCGACGTCGTCGCGTTTTTGATCGATGCCACCAAGCCCATCGGCAGGGGAGACGCCTGGGTCGCCGAGCGTGTCATGAATGCCCGCAGCAAGAAGGTCCTGGTGCTTACGAAGGCCGACGAGGCCGATCCCGCCCAGGTTATGGAACAGCTCAAGGCCGCTCACGAGCTTATGGAATACGACGACGAGATCGTGACGTCTTCGGTCAAGAACTTCAACGTCGATGCGTTCATCGAGACTGTCGCGCACTTTTTGCCCGAGGGCCCGCGCTGGTTCCCCGAGGATATGGGTACCGACGCCTCCGACGAGACGCTCGTTGCCGAGTTTGTGCGCGAGAAGGTCCTGCGCCGCACCCGCGACGAGATTCCGCACTCCGTGGGCGTCATCTGCGACGCGCTCGAGCAGACTAAGAAGGTCCTGCGCGTACACGCCACGATTTACGTGGAGCGCGAGGGCCAGAAGGGCATCATCATCGGTAAGGGCGGCGAGATGATCAAGCATATCGGCATCGACGCCCGTCGAGACCTCGAGCGTATCTTTGGCACGCAGGTTTTCTTGGAGCTTGATGTAAAAGTCAAGGCCGGCTGGCGCGATGACGAAGCCCAAATTCGCCGCTTTGGCTATAACGCCGAGGACTAGTTTTCGTCAATGGCAGGCTCTCGCACATATCGCACGAAGGTGCTCGTCCTCGACAAGACCAAGCTCAAGGAAACCGACCTGATCTTGACGATGCTCGACGAGCGGGGACGGCAGGTGCGCGCCGTGGCTAAGGGAGCACGTAA
>URAQ01000165.1 GCA_900545875.1 uncultured Collinsella sp. | reverse complement strand
AGCCGGTCTTGGATGGTCGGCTGGCCCTGGGCGTTACTTACTTCGAAAGTTGCTCACTCACGAAGGCGAGAGACTTGTCGCCGTTCTGGGAGAGCTCGATGTACTGCTTACCGCGGCAGGCGACGCACTTGTTACCCACGCGCTCGCAGTCTTTCTGCAGGTCGGCCAGGTAGCTGGCAGCCTGCGGGGCCAGGACGACCAGGTCGAAGTCGGGGAGCATGTCGACGTGGTTGCCATAGGCCTCGGCAGCGGTCTCAAGATTGATGCCGCGCTCCTTGGCGGCCTTGGCCAGCGCGTTGGCGAGCAGACCCGAGGTTCCGCCGCCCTGGCAGAGCACGAGCACGCGCTTGCCGTTGAGGTCGCTGGCGGTCTTTGCCTCGGTAGCGGGTGCTGCGGAAGCGGCGGGGGCATCGGCCTTCACGGCCTCGGCAGCAGCGCCGGCGGCAACGCTCTTGGCGTCAGCCTTGCCCTGGAAGGCATCGTTGAGCTTGGCGGCCTTCTCGGCGTTCTTGGCGGCGAGCTCCTCCTCGGAAATCTCGGCCTCCTCGGCGCACTTCTGGGCGTCATAGGCGCGGAAGAACGGGTAGTACAGAACGAAGTCGACGACCAGGATAAGGGCGAGCATCACAAAGGCGAGCGGCTGGAAGCCCAGGCCCATGATGGTGCCGATGGGGCCGGGGACGGTCCAAGGCAGGGTGTACATAAAGCCGTTCATGCCCAAGAAGTCGATAAAGATCTTGAGAATCCAGATGTTGGCGATCGGGGCAAAGACAAACGGGACAAAGAAGACGGGGTTGAGCACGATGGGTGCGGCGAACAGCAGCGGCTCGTTGACGGCAAAGCAGACGGGGACGATGGCGGCCTTACCGACGGCGCGCATCTCCTGAGACTTGGCCAGGAAGCAGAACATAAAGACCAGGACGAGCGTGGCGCCGGTGCCGCCCATGCAGACGACGAAGTACTGGGCACCCTGGGTCAGGACAGCGGAAGCGTGCTGACCAGCCTGAAATGCGGCCAGGTTGTCGGTCATGTTGGCAACAAGGGCGGCGGCGATGGCGGGCTCGACGATCGAGGGGCCGTGGACGCCGACGAACCAGAACAGGCTCATGGCGCCGTAGATCACAGCGAGGCCGATGTAGCCATCGGCAGCGGTGAACAGGGGCTGGAACACCTGGATGAGACCCTGGGCAAAGCAGAAGCCAAAAGCAGCGCGGAAGGCGATGTCAAAAACCCAAAAGACGGTGATGCAGACGGAGAAGGGGATGATGTCCTTGAAGGTCTGCGAGATGTTGGGCGGAACCTGTTCGGGCATCTTGACGGTGATGTTGCGCTTAATGAAGAACTTGTAGATGATGCCAGTCACAAACGCAGCGATGAAAGCGGTCAGCAGGCCCTTGGAACCAAGGTAGGTGGTGTTGAAGCCGCTGGCGGCGTCCGTGGCGATGGTGTCGCTCGAAAGGAGCAAGAAGCCGATGATGGCCGCGCACATGCACGAGATGAAGTTGATCTGGTTGTTCTTGGGCAGATCGCGGTTCTGGGCGTCGGCGAAGTGCTTGGCCGTGGTGGCGGCGCAGGCGATGGCCAGGATGCCCATGGAGTAGTTGTAGCACTTCCACAGGGCGTTGTTGATGTCATCGGGCCAGTAGAAACCCCAGATGTTGGGGACCGAGGCTACCAGGCAGAAGATGGACGAGAAGATGATGATGGGGATGACGGAGATAAAGCCGTCGCGGATCGCCTTGAGGTACTTGTTGCGGGCGATCGCGTTGAAAAAGGGCTGGCCCTTTTCGATGATGGCGATGAGTTGCTCCATGCAATGCTCCTAAGAGTCGGTGGGTTAGCAACGATGGTAGCTTTTGGCGTTCGGTTGCCAAAATGTTGACGTTGCCATTTTGTGACACAAAAAAAGACGCGAACCGGTGGTTCCTGTGCCTGCGAACCGTCGATTCCTTACGCGTAAACGTTTGAGCCGCCCGGTGGCTCTGTGTTTGCACAATGGCAACGTTAACATTTGGTCGACAAAAGCCGTTCGTGGAAGCAAAAATGTCGGTGAACGGTAGGTTTTGGGTGGTGAGCGTATGGTGGGGGAGGCGTTGGATATACTTGAAGGCGTTAAAAATGACTGCGCAGGGTGCCACCAATGGCATCGTTGACATAGAAAGATCGACCTATGGCCGCTGTTAAAAAATCGGTATCCGTCAAAGACGTAGCGCGCCTCGCGGGCGTCTCGGAGCAGACGGTCTCGCGCACCGTGCACGATTCGCCCAGCGTGCGCCCCGAGACCAAGGAACGCGTGCGTGCCGCCATGCGCGAGCTGGGGTATCGCCCCAATTTTGCCGGTCGATCGCTGCGCCGTGGCAGGTTTAAGACCGTCGGCGTCGCCATGTTCAACATTACCGGTACCGGCAACCTCGACCGTATGGAGGGCTTTGCCGCCGCGGCCGACAAACATGGCTATGCCATCACCCTCACTAAAGTAGACGGGCATCCGTATACCCTCGAGAGCGCATCGTCACGCATGAGCGCGCTGCCGGTAGACGGTATGGTCGTGATCATGAACCGCATGCCGGCAGACTTTGGCACTTTTGAGCCGCTGCCCGGTATGCAGACGGTGCTCGTTACCATGCTGGAGCACCCGCTCTGTTCAACGGTCGATAACGACCAGTTCGATTGCTCGCGCCAGGTGGTCGAGTATTTGCTGGGGAGGGGGCACAAGGCTGTGCACTTTATCTCATGCCCCGAGCGCTCGCTTTCGGGCATGCGGCGCGAGGAAGGCTGGCGCGAGACATTGCGCGCGCATGGTATTGAGCCACCGCAGCTCGTGCGCGGCGACTGGACGGCGCAGAGTGGATATGCCGCAGGCCAGGCTCTGGCGGATGATCCGACCTGTACCGCCATCTATGCCTCCAACGATGCCATGGCATATGGCTGCATCCGTGGGCTCGAGTCGCGCGGGAAGTGCGTGCCCCAGGACGTGAGCGTGGTGGGTGTTGATGACAGCCTGGGCGATATCGTGCCCGATTGTCGCCTGACCACGGTGCGCTTTGATAACAAGCGCGTCGGCATGTGGGCGGTCGACAAGATTGCCGGCGCCGAGGGCGTTGCGCCCGGTGTGGAGCACATGCTGTTTCCGGGCGTGCTCGTCGAGGGCGATACGGTGCGCGATGTACGCTAGGGCGCAGGTCTGTTTGGGTTGCCGCTAATTGTGTTCGATATTGTTCAGATTGGTTCAAAAACCGTTCACGGGCGAAAAGCGACCGTTCATAGCTCGAAATCACGTTTTGCGCTGTTCTTTTTTGTTTGAATGTTATTGTTTCTGTCATACACAACGCAGCGCGTATGCCCGGACGCGATGCTCTCCATTGGTTCATATGTGAAAGGAACGCAATATGGCAACCAAAGAAGAAATCTCGATGGTTGGATTCGAGATTGTCGCATACGCAGGTGACGCCCAGACCGATTTGCTTGCAGCGCTCGATGCTGCTCGCGAGGGTGACTTTGAGAAGGCCGAGCAGCTGCACAAGGATGCCAGCGATGCGCTCATCGGTGCCCACGACACGCAGACCAAGCTGCTTTCGCAGGAGGCCGGCGGTGGCGAGATGGAGATGACCTTCATCATGGCTCACGCTCAGGACACCCTCATGACCACCATGATTCTGGAGAAGCAGGCCCGCTTTACCATCGATGCCTACAAGCGCATCGCCGAGCTCGAGGCCAAGCTCGCCTAACGAGCCCTCACAACCAAGTCCCCTTCCAAAAGCTCTGCCGCTACCCGCGGCAGGGCTTTTTCTGTCCTCCTCCAAGTTGCGGTGAAATAGGGACTGAATAGGGGCCGGCGGGCACAAAACAAACCCTATTCCACCGCAACTCATCCCGAGACAGTCATTGGGGACGTTCTTAAACGACTAGTCGTTGGGGACAGTCTTGGAGCTTCTGCACGCCCTCCCGTTCGGTTTTTCGATGGGTGGGTATACTTCCATCCGCAATGCAGGCCGGAATGAGGAGGTGTCCAAATGCCGGACAACGGATTGATTCAAAAGACAGATGCGCACGAGATGGCTCATGGGCGTCCTGTCCAGATAACCGAGCATACGACGGTAACCGAGCTGCAGCCCAGCCTGTCCGATGTCGTGTGCGCAAACAAAAAGCTGCAGATTGGCTTTATCGTTGCGCTCGTGGTACTGGCGCTGCTGTCGGGCTTTGTAGCTCGTCCGCATTTTGCCGATACCAAAACTTGGGACTCTACCATCGAGGTCATCGATCAAAAGAAGGGCAATGTTTTGGCGCTCACAACCTCGTGCGTCGCCCTATCTGCGGGTATCACTGCGCTGCCGGGCGATACGGGAACGCCAGTTGCCGAGCAGCTCGCGCAGCTTTCAGGCAACCTTGGTATCGTGCTTGCCGTGCTATACCTCGAAAAATATTTGCTCACGATTTTGTGGTCGGTTGGCCTGGGCATCTTAATCCCGTTTGCGTTGGTGCTCTTTGCGGTGTCGCTCGGCATTCACGGGCGCTGGAGCACGAGCGCCGTCCTGCGCCGTGTGGCGACGCGCGTGCTGGTGGTCGCCATGATCAG